>NZ_RZPI01000164.1:0-9081 GCF_003998715.1 Mesorhizobium sp. M7A.F.Ca.CA.002.15.2.1 | reverse complement strand
CGCATCGGACAGTCGCGGGTCATGTCCTGACGTTGCGCTGCGTGGATTTGCGGTATATCGGCAGGCATGAACGATCCGGCCCGTAAATTGACAATTTTCATCACAATTGAGATTTGCCTTACCCTCGCGTTGCCAGTGACATGATCAAGCACAATCCGCCTTCTCCAGAACCATTGCACCGCGCCATTGCGCGGTTCGGCCAAGCCACCGTGCTGGTGGTCGGCGACTTCATCCTCGATCGTTTCGTCAACGGCGTCATCGAGCGGATCTCGCCGGAAGCGCCGATCCCGGTGCTGCATGGGCGCGGCGAGACCTCGACCATGGGCGGCGCCGGCAATGTCGTGGCCAACATCGTTTCGCTCGGCGCTGCCGCTGTCCCCGTTTCCGTAATCGGCGCCGATCTGGCGGGCGACAGTCTGGTGCGGATGCTGCGGGAACTTGGCGCCGATACGGCGGGCCTCGCGCAGGAGCCTGGTCGCATGACATCGTCCAAAAGCCGCTTCAGCGCGCTCAACCAGCAGGTGCTGCGTTTCGATGAAGAGGAGATCAAGCCGCTCGGCGCCGCGGAGCGAGCCGGCCTGATCCGCCATTTCCGCGCCGCGCTGGCGCACGCCGACATCGTCATCCTGTCCGATTACGGCAAAGGCATCCTGCTCGACGGCGTCGCCGGCGACTTGATCGCCATCTGCCGCGAGGCTGGAAAGCCGGTGCTGGTCGACCCGAAGGGCCGCGATTACGCGCGCTATGCCGGGGCGACCGCCATCACCCCCAACCGCAAGGAACTCGGCGAGGCCGTCGGCCATGCGGTGTTCGCCGATGACGAGATCGTGGCTGCCGCGCGCCAGCTGATTTCGGCACATGGTTTCGATTTCGTCGTTGCGACGCGCAGCGAAAAGGGCATGAGCGTGGTCGGCCCCGACGAGGCGCGCCACATCGCCACCCAGGCGCGCGAAGTGTTCGACGTTTCGGGCGCCGGCGATACGGTGATCGCGAGCTTCGCGCTGGCGCTGGCCGTAGGCGCCGATACGGTCATGGCCGCTTCGATCGCCAATGCCGCTGGTGGCGTCGTTGTGGGAAAACGCGGCACAGCGCGGCTGACGGTCGAGGAACTCACCGGCGCGCTGTTCCGTTCACATGGGCCGACCGCCCACAAGGACGCCATCCTCGACGCCACATCGGCCGCCCGCATGGTGGCGGCGTGGAAGGAAGAGGGCCTGAGCGTCGGCTTCACCAATGGTTGCTTCGACATCCTGCATGCCGGCCATGTCAGCTTGCTGCACGCGGCGCGAAGCCAGTGCGACCGGCTGGTGCTCGGCCTCAACAGCGATGCCTCGGTGCGGCGCCTGAAGGGCGCCGGCCGGCCGGTCAACGACCAGCACGACCGCGCCTGCGTGCTGGCAGCACTCGCCTCGGTCGACGCGGTCGTGGTGTTCGAGGAAGATACGCCGCTGGCGCTGATCGAAGCGCTGCTGCCCGACATACTGGTCAAGGGCGCCGATTACACGGTCGATACCGTGGTCGGCGCCGATGTGGTGCAGAAGGCCGGCGGACGCGTCGTGCTGGTCGATCTCGTCGCTGGAAAAAGCACCACCAACACCATTGGCAAATTGCGCGCCGGCGGCACCACAAACTGAGGGTTTCATGTCCGACTTGAACGATTACCTTGTCCGCTCGGCGGCTGCCATATCAGCCATGGTCGAACGGGACCTGACCGGTGAGATGGAGCGGGCGGCGAGCGCGGTGGTGACGGCGCTTTCGTCGGGGAAGGCCTTGCTCATCGCCGGCAATGGCGGCTCGGCCAGCGACGCCATCCACATTGCCGGCGAACTGGTCGGCCGCTTTCTCAAGGAGCGCAAGGCCTACAATGTCATCGCGCTGCCGGCCAATGCGGCGGTGCTGACCGCCTGGGGCAACGACTATGGCTTCGACACGGTGTTTTCGCGCCAGGTCGAGGCGCATGGCGCGGCCGGCGGCGTGCTTCTGGCAATCTCGACCAGCGGCAATTCGCCGAGCATCCTCGCCGCCGCCGAACAGGCACGGAGGATGGACATGACGGTGATCGGCATGACCGGCGATACCGGCGGCAAGCTGAAACCTCTGTCCGATATCCTGCTCAACGTTCCGTCGACCTCGACGCCGATCATCCAGCAGGGGCATCTGTGCCTTTATCATCATCTGTGCGAGGTGGTCGAAGCGCGCCTCAGCAATGGCTGATCCCACGACCTCTGGCCGCTATCCGCTGGCTGAGCCGGGCCTGTGGGTCGAGCAGGTCGGCTCAAAGGTGTTCGCCGCCGGCTCTCCGGCGCTGTTCCTCGACCGCGACGGCACCATCAATATCGATACGGGCTATCCGGATGATCCTGGCGAAATGGTGCTGCGCGCGGATATAGCCGCGGTGATAGCCGCCGCCAACGGGGCCGGCATTCCCGTCATCGTCGTCACCAACCAGTCCGGCATCGCGCGCGGCTATTTCGGCTGGAGCGATTTCGCCGCCGTCAATGGCCGCGTGCTCGAACTGCTACGCGCCGACAATGCGTTCGTCGACATGGTCCTTGCCTGCGCCTATCACGAGGCGGGCTCCGGCCCGCTCGCGGCCGCAGATCATCCGATGCGCAAGCCCAATCCGGGCATGCTGCTGGAGGCGGCCAGTCGCCTCGGGCTCGATCTGCGGCGTTCGCTGATCGTCGGCGACAAGGAGGCCGACATGGAGGCGGGACAACGCGCCGGCCTCTCGCAGGGCTGGCTGGTGGACGGGCAAGCGGCTGTCCGACGGGGCTTCACAATTCGGCCTTGGTGCGACCGCGCGGACTTCGACGGCCTGCTCGCCGCAATAGCTGCACTTGGGGCCGCCTCGGGCGCGCCCTAACGGTTTATACCCGATCGTTGTCCCGCCAGGCTTCATAGAGCTTGGCCTCGGTGGCGAACGAATACACCATCACCAGCATCGAATAGACGAACCCGTGCCGGCCGCACAGGAAGTAGCGCTTGGCCAGGTAAAACTTCAGGAAGTTGCCAAGCGGCGACAGCACCAGTCTTATCAGGCCAGGCTTCTTGGCTCGTTCGACCAGCGTGGCGACCTTGAGGCTGGAGTAGGTGTTGGCTCTCGCCAGATCCTCGGCAATAGTCATTTCGCGGCGATGCAGCAGCACGCCATTTTCTATGGTGCCGGTTTCGCCCGGCACCTCGAACGACTCATGGACCCGCAGATTGAGGTCCATGGTCGCCTTGTCGCGCCGGAAAAGACGCAGCAGCCTGTTGTGAAGCACCCAGCGGTGCGCATAGCCATAACCCTTCAGCTTGTCGCGGCGCCTGATGTACCATCCGTCGAAAGCATCGTTCCCAAGCTGCGTCACATTCGTGATCGACTGCCTGAGAACGTCATCGATGGCCTCGTCGGCTTCAATCGAAAGGCACCACGGTTGGGTGGCCTGATCGAGCGCGAATTGCCGCTGACGAGGAAAGCCCGGCCAATCATTGTGAAACAGCCTTATCGGGTAGCCCTTGGCGATGAACGCATTGACGACGTCCAGAGTGCTGTCCGTCGAGCCTGAATCGACGACGATGATCTCGGCGCAGAAGTCGACGCTTTCCAGGCATTCGCCGATCATGTCGGCCTCGTTCATACAGATGACCAGCGCCGAAACCGGGCTAGAAAATCGAGTCATCGTCCCACCCCACGGCACACTGTTCTCGGAATTGGGCTGCCCTGCGCCACCTGTATTATGCAATCCCGAAAGCGCTATGCGCTTTTCCCAGGAAAACCGTTACACACTTTTTCTGGAATTGCTCTAGGAAACCAGCAAGGTGGCTACGGCAGTACATCCGGCTCCACAGGAGAGCCTATCGAACGCCAAAGCGGCGCTGATATGGCGAGGCGCTCAGGCCGCATCGGCGAAAGCCGGTTGCGGTTCAACCGGCTCAAGGCTGTGCGAACGAGACCAAGCCTTCGTCCTTGACCCGGCGGATGGTGAGCGCTGTGCGCACCGTGTCGACATTCGGGGTCGAGGTCAGTTCCTCGATGACGAAGCTCTGGAAGGCGCCGAGGTCGCTCGCCACGCAATGCAGGAGGAAATCGGATTCGCCCGACACCATCCAGGCGTCGCGTACGATCGGCCAGCCGCGGGTGCGCTCGGCAAAGATGCGCAGCTCGGCATCGGCTTGATGATGCAGGCCGACGAGGCAGAAGGCAACGACATCAAGGCCGAGCGCTGGTGCGTTGAGCAGAGCGCGGTAGCCACGGATGATGCCGGCTTCCTCCAGGCGCTTGACGCGGCGCAGGCATGGCGGTGCCGAAATGCCGACGCGGTTCGACAGTTCGACATTGGTCATGCGGCCGTCGCCCTGCAATTCGCGCAGGATCTTCCAGTCGATGGCGTCGAGGTCGGCCTTGAGCGGCATGAGGGCTCTCGATCATGAGGGGCAACACGCAAGAATCTTGCGTGATTTTGTAATTAAACGACTTCGCTGTCCATTCCATCCTTCGCCCGGAATATTTCGCGGGATCCGCAGGCGACAGGGTGTGACAAAGCTTTCCGGGGACGAACTCCAACTTGCCTTGCTGGCGTCGTGGGCAACACTTACATTACGCGCGACAATGATCGAGTTTTCCATGCCGCAATTGCCGGCAGCCCTCCGCAGAGGCTTTAGATGACCACCAAGCACGCGCCCGTTCTCATCATCGGTTCCGGCCCGGCCGGCTATACGGCGGCGGTCTACGCCGCCCGCGCCATGCTGAAGCCGATGCTGGTCGCCGGCCTGCAGCAGGGCGGGCAGTTGATGATCACCACCGATGTCGAGAACTATCCCGGCTTCGCCGACCCGATCCAGGGTCCGTGGCTGATGGAGCAGATGCTGAAACAGGCCGAGCATGTCGGCACCGACATCATCAACGACATCATCACCGAGGTCGACCTCAACGTGCGACCGTTCCGTGCCAAGGGCGATTCCGGCACCACCTACACCGCCGACGCGCTGATCATCGCGACCGGCGCGCAAGCGAAATGGCTGGGCATCCCGACCGAGCAGGACTTTATGGGTTTTGGAGTCTCGGCCTGCGCCACCTGCGACGGCTTCTTCTACCGGGGCAAGGATGTCGCGGTGATCGGCGGCGGCAATTCGGCGGTGGAAGAGGCGCTCTATCTGTCCAATCTCGCCAAGAGCGTGACGGTGATCCACAGGCGCAGCGATTTTCGCGCCGAACGTATCCTGCGCGAGCGGCTTCTGAAAAAGGACAATGTCCGCGTCATCTGGGACACGATCGTCGACGAGATCACCGGTCGGCCCGGCAAGACGCCGCTGCCGCCCTCGGTCGAAGGGCTGAAGCTCAAGCATGCGGGGACCGGCGAGGTGTCGCACCTCAAGATCGACGGTGTGTTCGTGGCCATCGGCCATGCGCCGGCGGTTGAACTGTTCGCCGGCAAGCTCAAGCAGAAGCCGAACGGCTATCTGTGGACGGCGCCGGATTCGACCCGCACCGATGTGCCGGGCGTGTTCGCGGCCGGCGATGTGACCGACGATATCTACCGCCAGGCGGTGACGGCAGCGGGGCTTGGCTGCATGGCCGCACTCGAGGCGGAGAAGTATCTGGCCGGCATCGAAGTGCATCGCGAAGCGGCCGAGTAGAGAGTTCAGAGAGCGGCTTAGAAACGCCGTGTAAAAGCCTGATTTTTCATTCAGACGCCAAAACAGAACGAGGGGAATCATGGCGTTGGACTGGGACAAGCTACGCGTGTTTCACGCTGCGGCGGAGGCGGGGTCGTTTACCCATGCGGCCGAGACATTGCATCTGTCACAATCGGCGATCTCGCGGCAGGTCAGCGCGCTCGAGCATGATGTCGGCGTGCCGCTGTTCAACCGCCACGCCCGCGGGCTGGTGTTGACCGAGCAGGGTGAGATGCTGTTTCGCACGGCGCATGACGTGCTGATGAAGCTGGAGACCATCAAGTCCCGGCTGACCGAGACCAAGGATCGCCCGTCGGGCGTGCTGCGGGTGACGACGACGGTGGGGCTGGGCGCCGGCTGGCTGACCGAGCGGGTGCAGGAATTCATCGAACTCTATCCTGAAATCAGCCTGCAGTTAATCCTCGCCAACGAGGAGCTCGATCTCACCATGCGCCAGGCCGATTGCGCCATTCGGCTGCGCCAGCCGCAGCAGCCGGACCTGATCCAGCGCCGCCTGTTCACCGTGCATTTCCACCTCTACGCGGCCCCATCCTATGTCGCCAAGCATGGCAGGCCGTCTTCCGTCGCCGAGCTGAAGGCCCATCGCATCGTCACCTTCGGCGTGCCGGTGCCGTCGCATCTGTCGGAGCTGAACTGGCTGGAAACGGTCGGTGATTTCGAAGGCGGGCAAAGGGTGCCGACGCTGCAGATCAACGACATATTGTCGATCAAGCGGGCGGTGCAGGGCGGTGCCGGTATCGCCATGCTGCCCGACTATGTGATCAGCAAGGACTCCGACCTCGTGCAGCTGCTGCCGGAGACCGAGGTGCCGTCTTTCGACACCTATTTTGCTTATCCGGACGCGATGAAGAACCAGGCCAAGCTGCACGTGTTCCGGGACTTTATCATCGCCAAGGCGAGAAGCTGGTCATTCTAAGGACATGTCGATTGCCTGGCCCGACCTGAGCCTCAACATGCCCTGAGACGGCGCTGCCGGTTTCACCTACCCCCGCCAGGGCGACAGTCGAGGCAGCCAGCCGGGCACGTTGCGGCGGTAGGCGTCGTATTCGGCGCCGTACCGGTGAGCCAAAGTCGGCTCCTCGTAGAACCGCACGAAAGAGCCCATGGCGATCGCGCCGATGACCGCATAAGCGGCCAGCGTCCAGCTCGAGAACAGCAATGCCTGGCCGAGGATGATCGACAGCACGGCGACATACATCGGGTTGCGGACATGACGGTAGATGCCGCCGATCACCAGCCTCTCGGTTGGCGCGACCGGAGCGGGCGTGCCGAGGCCCTCAAGCGCGAATCGACCGAAGGCATGCAGCAGTGCTGCGATCGCGACGGCGATCAGAAGCCCGCCGGCAGGAACAAAGCCCGGCAGACCAGACCACGGCAAGCCCCAGCGATCGGTCAACAGCCAGGGCACCAGCCCGGCAACCACGCAGGGCGCCGCGATGAAGAAGGCCGCACTGCCGGCGATCGCCGAAAACGTCCGCATTGGCTGCTTCCTCCCGATTGCCTTAGAAATGCACGCCTGCTGCCTGCTTCCACATCATTGCCCGGTTTTGGCATTTTGAGCCGAAAGCCAGCCGAGATCGGCAATTCTGTAGTTGCAATTGCCCGATTCGGCGGCCCATTTCGACGATTCTGCTGGTCCTATTGGCTTCTGGAATGGGTTAGACCACAGCCTGCGTCTTTTTGCATGCGTGTGTTGCAAAATAGATGCTTGTTTCTTGGGCATGATGAGCACATATATAGATCATCTCCTGGGCGCGTTCTCCTCCCATTAGCGCCCTCGAGTGTTCCCCTCTGGAGGTTAGCCTTAACAGGCACTCCAATCAAACTCAGCCGGATCTTCATTGATCCGGCTTTTTTGTTGCCTGTGCTCTGCTGGGCCGGCAAAAAATTCCATCACAATTGCCACGTAACGGTGACATGTAACCTCTGGTAACATAGCCCGGGCGCCCGCGACCTGCTATGTGGATCATAGGACGCGGTGTGGTTCGGACGGGAGATGGGGGCATCACTCGTACGGCCCGGGCTCAGGCGGCTACCGCGTCCGAACCGTTTTTCCGCCGAACTCGGCGGCACCAAATGCGGCGGACCTGCCGTTTTACCTCCCAAGGAAACGGTCCGCGAACAAAACGACGTCCGGTCCCCGCCGGACGTCGTTTTCTTTTGTCCCCTCGAATCAGGTTCGAGAGGAACGCTACGCCATCAGGCAGCCTTGCCGTTGGTGTTCATCGCCTCGTCGGCCAGACGGCCGGTGAGTTCGGCCATGTGGTCGAAGACGGCACGGTAGCTGGCAACGCCCGCGGTCGCCGAGCGCAACTCGATGATCAGGTCGCCGATCTCGGCTTGCGGCATGGTTGCCTCGACGACATCCCATCCTGGCCAGCCAGGCCGCGCGTCGTAGCCGAGTATCTGGCCGCGCCGTTGCGGGATGAGAGCGATGATCTTCGAGGTGGCGTCGGAGGGTGTGACGATCTCGACCTTCATCACAGGCTCCAGGAGCACCGGCAAGCACGCGGCCATGCCTTCCTTCATTGCCAGCCTGGCCGCCATCTGGAAGGCCATGTCGGAGGAATCGACCGCATGGTAGGAGCCGTCCGACAGGTTGACTGCGACATCCACGACCGGAAAGCCCAGCGGCCCGGATTTCAGATAGTCGCGGACCCCGGTCTCGACCGACTGGATGTAGGTCTTGGGCACGACGCCGCCGGTGATGGTGTCGGTGAACTGGAAGCCGGAGCCGCGCGGCAGCGGCTTGATCTCGATCACCACGTCACCGAACTGGCCATGTCCGCCGGACTGTTTCTTGTGACGGCCGCGCTGTTGCGCCGATTTGCGGATCGTCTCGCGATAGGGCACCGCCGGCGGATGGCCTTCGACCGGTATCTGGTTCTTGCCTTCCAGCCGCTCGCGCACCACGCGCAGATGCATCTCGCCATGGCCCGACAGCACGGTTTCAGCCGAGTCCTGGTTGTGGCGCAGGCTGAGCGAGGGGTCCTCCTCGGCCAGCCGCTGGATGGCAGCCGACATTTTCACTTCGTCCTTGCGCTCCTTGGGACGGAGCGCGAAGGCGAAGACCGGCTGCGGCGGCTCGAACTGGACGAGCGGCTTGATGCCGCCCTTGGCCGAACTCAGCGTCTGGCCGGTCTTGACCTCGTCCAGCTTGCCCAGCGCGACCGTATCGCCGGCCTTGGCGATGGAGAGCTTGGAATGGTCCTTGCCGAGCATCCGGTAGATGCCGGAAACCTTGGCCGTGTCGCCGCCGGGCAGCCAGAGTTCGGAACCGTCGACGACCTGGCCGGAGAGGATGCGCGACACCGACAGCTTGCCGCCATGCGAGGTGTGGATGGTCTTCATCACCTGGACCAGGGTAGCCGCGCCGTCGGGTGCACCGAGCCGCTTGCG
>NZ_RZPI01000163.1:0-9097 GCF_003998715.1 Mesorhizobium sp. M7A.F.Ca.CA.002.15.2.1 | reverse complement strand
GTGCTGGCCACGGATTCCGGTCAGAATACGGAGCTGGCCGCCCGCCATGTCGATCTTCGCAGCGGCCAGGCATTTGGGGTGTCCGGATCGCTGGCGTCGATGGCTTGCGGTCTGGCCTACGCCATCGCTGCCGGCATAGCGTTTCCCGGTCGACCGATTGCCGCCATCGTCGGCGATGGCGGCTTTGCCATGCAGCTCGGCGAATTCTCGACGGCGGTGCGCTACAAGATCCCGCTCAAGGTTCTGGTGATCAAGAACAACATGCTCAATCAGATCGCCTGGGAGCAGATGATGTTTCTGGGCAACCCGCAATTCGGTTGCGAATTGCAGCCGATCGATTTTGCCAAGGCGGCAGAAGCAATGGGCGCAAAGGGTTTTCGCATCGAGCGGGCCGATCAGATCGAGACGGTTCTCGACCAGGCTTTCGCCACGCAAGGCCCTGTCGTGATCGAAGCGCTGGTAGATGCCTATGAGCCGCTGATGCCGCCCAAAATGCCGGCAGACTACGCCAAGAACTTCCGCCAGGCCCTGCCGCGGACGCCGGGACACGAACGCATAGAAGAAAATATCGCCCGTGAGCCGGCGAAATCGATGATGGATGCCTAGAGGCGGCGCAGGGAGGTGGAACAGCGCGCCTCAGTGGCTTCATTCTGAATCTTTCCAGATGAACCCGCGCTCTTCCGGGTGACGGATGCGGATCATGAGCTTCGACGCGCTCTTTTCGACCTCGATTTGCTATGGCAACGGCGCTCCGCAGGCTGGTTGGACTCTGGCGCTACCCATCACATTGCCACTGGCGGCAATCCTTTTGCTGTATGTTGCCGGCGCTGGCCGGCTGTGGCGACGGAGCGGACGTGGACGTCGCTTGCGATCGCGGCAGGCCTTGCTGTTTGCTGCCGGCTGGTCCGTCCTGGCGTTCGCCTTTGTAAGCCCGATCCATGCATTGAGCGAACATGTGTTTGCGGCGCACATGATCGAGCACGAATTGCTGATGGCGGTCGCAGCGCCTCTGCTGGTTGCCTCCCGCCCGACGGCGGCGATGATGTGGGCCCTGCCGGTACAGCTGCGCCAGATATTCGGAGTGGCTGGACATGCAAATGCGCTTCGGGCGGTCTGGGCGTTCATCAGCCGTCCTGTGGTCGCGACCGTCCTGCACGGAGCCGCGATATGGATCTGGCATGTCCCGGCGCTGTTCGAGGCTGCCCTCCAGCAGGGCTTCCTGCACTATGCCCAGCACGCGAGTTTCCTCGGTAGCGGGCTTTTGTTCTGGTGGGTGCTGCTGCCTCGCCTTGGCCGCGAGCAGGCTTGCGGCAATGCCGTGATGCATCTTTTCTTCACCTCCCTCCACACCGGGCTGCTCGGGGTGTTGCTCGTCGTCTCGCCCAGGCTGTGGTATCCGGATAATGCGATCGGCTCGGATTTATGGGGGCTCAACCCGCTCGAGGACCAGCAACTTGCAGGCTTGATCATGTGGATTCCCGCCGGCCTGATCTATGGCGGAGCCGCACTGCTCCTGGTCGCTTTCTGGATTCAAACGAGCAGTCCGCGGCAACAGGCTTTCCAGCAGTTGCGCATCGTCTAACCCGCACCGCTTCGCGTCGGTTTTCAGCCGGGGGGTGTTGCCAAGCATCCTTTTTCAGTCAGCCGCGTTATGGCCTTGGCAACGATGGTGGATCCTTCATGGCGAGGTGCATGAGTCCGTTGGCCAGCTCTCGCAGGCTGACACGACCGCGAATGTCGCTTGCCCCCACATGTCCTAGGCAAATCTTGCCTGGCACCGTTCAGGGAACGGCCGCGCAACGGCGTTTGAGGGCGATCAGCGCAGCGCCGATATTGGCCTTGGCAGGATGCGGCGACAAGCAATCGGCCCTCCATGCACACGGTGCGAATGCCCGGAGAATCCTTGATCTGATCTGGTCTTTCAGCGCAATCGCAGTGGCCACGTGGCTGCTTGTCATGTTGATCCTGGCGGCAGCGCTTTTGCGTCGTCGCCTGTCCGAGACAACGCGCTCGCCGCTCGAGATCGATTCTCGTCAGGAGCGCCGATTTACCCGCGCTGTCGGCAGCGCCATTGCGTTGACCGTTCTGGTGCTCGTCATGATGACGATAGCGAGTTTTTTCGCCGGCAAATCCATTGCTTCGCTGAGTGGAACGGAAACGCTTGCCGTGCGCATCACCGGGCACCAATGGTGGTGGGAGGTCCGGTATCCCGGAGATGATCGGTCCCAATCGATCGTCACGGCAAATGAAATCCATGTCCCGGTTGGCGAACCGGTCAAGGTCGAACTCGATTCGCTCGATGTCATTCATAGCTTCTGGGTGCCGAACCTTGCCGGCAAGCGCGATCTCATTCCGGGCCGGCCGAGTGAGCTCACACTCGTCGCCGATAAGCCCGGCATCTATCGTGGCCAGTGTGCCGAATTCTGCGGCTATCAGCACGCCCATATGGCCATCACCGTCATCGCGGAAAGCCGCGAAGCGTTCGAAGCATGGCAATCCAGGCAAAACGCCGTCGCATCCGCGCCTGGCGGCGACGAAGAGCGCCGCGGCCAACAGGCATTTCTGTCCACCGGCTGTGCGCTCTGCCACACGATAAGAGGCACGCCTGCCAGCGGAACGGTGGGACCTGACCTAACTCATCTCGCCAGCCGACGCGCACTGGCCGCGGATACGCTCGCCATGACCCCTGGCGCGCTCGCCGCCTGGATCGCCGATCCACAGTCGATAAAGCCCGGCGCCAAGATGCCGCGCATTGCCCTTAGCGCCGACGATCTCAACGCGGTCGTCACCTATCTCGGAAGCCTCGAATGAGTGGCCTTGCGGGAAAGCCGGCCGAGCACACTCAGGAGGCCCTGAAAGGCATCCGTGACACCGGTCTCGAAGAGGTGAGACTGCGCGCCTTTCTGGCGCATGCCTGGCGAACGCCGAAAGGCTTCTACGGCTGGCTGGTCACGGTCGATCACAAGCTGATCGGACGGCGCTATATCGTGACGGCTTTCCTGTTTCTCATCCTTGCGGGTCTGTCAGCGCTCGCCATGCGCTTCCAGCTTGCCCAGCCTGAGGCCGGCCATATCGGTCCCGATCTCTACAACCAGCTGTTCACCATGCACGGCACGACGATGATGTTTCTGTTTGCCGTGCCGGTGATGGAAGCTTTCGCCATTTACCTGGTGCCGCTGATGATCGGCACTCGCAATGTCGCCTTTCCGCGGCTCAATGCATTCAGCTACTGGGTCTATCTTTCCGGCGGGCTGATGATCTGGATCGCCTTCGCCTTCGAAACCGGTGCGGATGCCGGCTGGTTTTCCTATGTGCCGCTCGCCGGACCCGAATATGGCGTCGGCAAGCGCCCCGATTTCTGGGCGCAGATGGTGACCTACACCGAAGTGTCCGCCCTCGCGGTAGCGGTCGAGATCATCGCGACAGTTTTCAAACAACGTGCCCCCGGCATGTCGCTCGACCGCATCCCGCTCTATGTCTGGTCCGTCCTCGTTACGGCTTTCGTCATCCTGTTCGCCATGCCGGCCGTGATGGTCTCGAGCACAATGCTGATCCTCGACCGCCTGGTCGGCACAAAATTTTTCGACCCCGTAGCAGGCGGCGATGCACTGCTGTGGCAGCATCTGTTCTGGTTCTTCGGCCATCCCGAGGTCTATATCATCTTCATTCCGGCGACCGGCTTCGTTTCCGCGATCCTGCCGACCTTCGTTCGCCGCCCGGTGTTCGGCTATCTCGGGATCGTGCTGTCGTTGATCGCGATCGGTTTTCTTTCCTTCGGCCTGTGGGTGCACCACATGTTCGCTACCGGCCTGCCGCAACTCGGCGAGAGCTTCTTCACCGCTTCCTCGATGATGATCGCCATTCCGAGCGGCGTTCAGATCTTCTGCTGGATTGCGACGATCTGGGGCGGCCGGCCGATCTTCGCCACGCCCATGCTTTTCGTTCTCGGCTTCATCTTCACCTTTGTGATCGGCGGCCTGACCGGCGTCATGGTCGCCTCGGTGCCGCTCGACCTGCAGGTGCACGACACCTATTTCGTGGTTGCCCATTTCCATTATGTGCTGGTCGGGGGCGCCGTCTTCCCCCTGCTCGGCGCCGTTTATTACTGGTTTCCCAAGATCACCGGACGCATGCTGTCCGAGAGGCTCGGCCGCTGGAATTTCTGGCTGGTCTTCCTCGGGTTCAATCTCACCTTCTTCCCCATGCATATTCTCGGTCTGCAAGGCATGCCGCGCCGCGTTTATACGTATCCGCCGGCGAGCGGCTGGGGCGAGATGAACCTCTTCATCAGCCTCTCTTCGCTGGTGGTGTTCGCGGGCTTCGCGCTTTTCTTCCTGAATCTCTTTCTCAGCCTCCGCAACGGCCGCATTGCAGGAGACAATCCCTGGGGCGCGAGCACGCTCGAATGGGCGACGACGTCGCCGCCGCCCTCCTACGATTTTTCGCGGCTGCCCGTGGTAACTCACCGCGAACCGCTTTGGGCCGAGCCCGATGTGCTCCCAGTGGTCGAAGGTCTGCGTGTCGACGCCCGCGAGGTGCTCGCCGGTACGGTCGCCGATGCGATGCCGCAAGTAAGGGTACCATCGGCTGACAACTCGATCTGGCCGTTGCTGTCGGCCATCGCAGTCGGCGGCGCATTTCTCGGTTCGATATACACGCCGTGGGCGGTGGTCTGGGGAGCGATCCCGGTTTCGATCGGCTTTATCTGCTGGTTCTGGCCGAAAGGCGAACCGGAGGACGAGGAATGAGGCACCGCCCCGTCGCCGACGTCAGTCACCTGCCCACATACGATTTCGGGTCAGCGAGCCCGATGTGGTGGGGAACCCTTGCCTTCATTGCCCTCGAGGCAACCGGTTTTGCCTTGGCGATAGGCACTTACTTCTATCTGGCCGTGCTGGCCCGGCATTGGCCCATTGGGGCCCCTGCGCCAGATCTGCTGCCGGGGACGGCAGTACTGGTTATTCTGGTTGCGAGCGTCGTGCCCAACCACATGATCGAGGTTTGGGCACGTCGCCAGGACCTGGCGAAAGTTCGCCTTGGCATGGTCGTCATGTCGATCGTCGGCATTCTTCCGCTGATCGTTCGCATCTGGGAATTTCCGGCTCTGCGGATTTCCTGGGATCAGAACGCTTACGGATCGATCGTCTGGTTCCTGCTCGGGCTGCATACGACGCATCTCCTTACCGATGTCGGCGACACGATCGTCCTGGCGGTTCTCATGTTCACGCAAAAAGGCAAGGCAGGCCGCCGCTTCAGCGACGTCTCGGACAACGCCTTCTACTGGGACTTCGTCGTCGTCTCATGGGTCGTGCTCTATCTTGTTATCTATTGGGCTCCGAGGATGTGAGATGCAGGCGATCCGTACCGGCGTTTCCTGGGCAGGCCTGGTCAGCGGACCAGTTGCGTGGGCAATAACGCTGCAGCTCGATTATTCGATTGCATCCTGGCAATGCCATGCCGGCTTTCGTCCCACTGCCTTGTTCTCGTTGATAGGCGCCGCGGTCGCCCTGGCAGGCGCGCTGCTGTCGTGGCACGCCGTTCATGACCGCGGACATGGTACGGTTCCGCCCCGGAAGGCGCGCACGCGCGCATTCCTTGCAAGGACTTCCGTGGGCATCGGGGCGCTGTTCACGCTCATCTTGCTGGCGCAGCTGATGGCAGGGCTGATCTTCAGCGGGTGCGAACTGTGACGAGGTCAAAGACCCGGAGATTGGCCGTCCGCCGGTGCCCGCCTTGGCCTGCCGCGGGCATTCCATTCCCGGCCGTCACCTCCCGGGCGGTCGCGCTCGTCTTGGCATCGTTGCCGCTTTGCACTGAGCTGCGGGCGAGCGAAATCCAGAAGGGTGAATACCTTACCCGAGCGGCCGACTGCATCGGCTGCCACACGTCCAATCCGAGCCGCCCGTTCGCTGGAGGCTATCGCGTGCCGACACCCTTCGGCGACGTATACTCGACCAACATCACACCTGATCCTGACACGGGCATTGGACGCTACTCCGCGGACGAGTTCGTGCGGGCCGTGCGGAAAGGTATCAGGCGCGATGGAGCCGATCTCTATCCCGCCATGCCCTATGACAGCTTCGCCGCGATGAGCCGCGAGGACGTGCTTGCGATCCGGACCTACCTCCTGGCGCAGCCGCCGATCTCGCAGCCGCAGCCGCGAAACATCCTGCCTTTTCCATTCAACCAGCGCTGGACAGTTGCGCTGTGGAAGCTCGCGAACCTGCATACCGGCAGTTTCACGCCCGATCGGAACCGGACCGCCGCATGGAACAGGGGAGCCTACCTGGTCGAGGTGCTCGGCCACTGCGGTGCCTGCCACACGCCAAGGAATGCAACGTTCGGCATGGATGAAGACCACAAGCTTGCCGGCGGCACCGCCGGCATCTGGCAGGCCTTCAACATTACCAGCGACAAGATCGCAGGCGTCGGCGACTGGAGCAACGAAGAGCTGTCTCGATTTCTCAAAACCGGCGCCGTTCCCGGGAAGGCTTATGCGGGCGGGCCGATGGCGGAAACGGTCATGAACAGCCTGCAACATCTTTCCGATGACGATATCCAGGCCATCGTCGCTTATCTCAGGGACGTGCCCGCCCAATCGGGAGACGAAAAGCAGCCGCGTTTCTCATGGGGTAACGCGGCCACGGCCGACGGCGATGCTGGAACCGAAGGGATGACGCAAGGCAGCGGGACCGCAGCCGGCGATGATCTCTATCGATCGCTCTGTTCGACATGCCATGGGGCGAACGGAGGCGGATCGTCAGACGGATCCTATCCGTCCTTGACCCGCAACAGCACCCCCGGCGCGGCCACACCCGAGGATGTCGCCATGACCATCCTTGAAGGCGTCAAAGCTGGCGACGTGGCGGGGCGTAAGTCGATGGCGGCCTTCGGCGGCTGGCTGGACGATGGCCAGGTGGCAGCCCTTGCAAATTACGTCACCGCTCGGTTCGGAAATCCCGACGTCAGCGTTACCGCGGCCGATATACGCCAGATGCGGGCCGGCTCGACAACAGGCCAGACAATCATGGTTCTGGCGGCTCAATCACTTGTGGCGTGCGCCGCCGTGTTGATGCTTGGGCTGCTGCTTCTGCTGGCAAGGCGCCTGCGCCGTCGGACCAGTTCAGTGCGCCTCATGTCCGCGCATAGAGATAGGCGGTGATGTCGCGCGCCTCTTGAGGCGACAGATTTGTATTGGGCATGGCCGTGTTCGGGTCTACGTCCCGCGCTCTGCTGATCCAGCGCATCATCGCATCCGGGCTGGCTCGCGATGCCCCGATATATCCTCTTTCGACGACGCCCCGCAGGGAGGGACCGACGGTACCACGGGCGCCGGGCACCCCCGGGATTTCGTGACATCCGCCACAGCCGTTGCGGATCATGGCCGGGATGGCTCGTTGAGGGTCGCCGCCGATCGCCTGCACAAGCGTGGTTTCTCGCAGACTGTTGCTGCGAACCGATCCGCTGGCGAAGACGGCAAAACCGATGACGACAGCCGCCGATGCTCCTGCCAACCACCAGAATTGGGGCGGCGCTTGCTTGGCGGCCTGCCGGTTCATCTGCGCTTACCGCTCTCAGCGCTCAATGCGCTGCCGAAGCACTGGTCCGGCAACGGATTGAGGAGCCGGGTCATTTATTACAGTTCTGCACATTCGATGTTGTCGTGCCGGTCGCGGTGTTGTTGTCGATGTCGTTGCCTGCCGAATCTTTGCAGCGGTCAGTCATGCCACCTGATTTCGTTGTGGAATTTGTCGAATTTGTAGTGCTCGGATCGGAAGGATTCACGGATGTTCCAGAGCCGGTGCCGCTGTTGCCGCCGGTATTTCCAGACGTAGCCCCGGTGCCGTCGTTCGAGCCCGAACCGCTGTTGGAGCCGGAACTGTTCGACTGTGCCACTGCCGATGTGGCCAATGTGAGCGCGAGCACAGCGGCGGACAGAAGTTTGACGATCATGGTGGATCTCCTGGTTGGGTGTACCGCCACCAAACCAATCCTTTCCTGATATGTTCCCGGCGAAATCGTGTTCAGCAAAATTCTTGTGAAACAGGTTTTTGTGCCGGCACTGCAGACGGGCTAGCCGCGCGACGGCGGTCGATATAGGTGCGCCGCCTTGGCGTCGTCCGGCCGCGGAAGCAGCGCTGGCCGCATGCCCTCGCCTGAAGCATAGTTGCTCACTGGTGGCCGCTGCCCGCGTCCCCGACCAGTGCCCGATCATCCCCGGATCGGAGACAGCTCAATCATCGCCATGAAAGTCATAGCAACGGGCCGAACACGAATATAGCCAGTAGAGCAAGAAAAATCACGGCGATAACTGCGATCGCCCACGTGACAATTCTTCTTGTCCCCCGTTGCTCCTGCTTGCGAGAGATATTTTCAGCCACAGTACGAAATCCTTGCTGCAAAACTCAACCGACGACAAGGCTCAGCGCCCGCATGGTCCTGCCGGACTGTTGGGCCGCGTCCTGGAATGGCCACAGCCGGGGCTCACATGCCTACCAACCCTGCCGCCCGTACCAATCGTCGACATCGCGCCGCACGCGGTCCTTTTCGATGCCGTAACGCTCCTGGATCTTGCCTTCGAGTTGATCGCGCTTGCCGGCGATGCGGTCAAGGTCATCATCGGTGAGTTTGCCCCACTGCTCCTTGACCTTGCCTTTCACCTGTTTCCAGTTTCCTTCCACGCGGTTCCAGTCCATGACACCGTTCTCCCTGTTTTGGAAAGGTCCGGAATAGGAAACGCAATCCAGTCAAGGATGTTCCTGGAAACAGCCAACGCGCTGCCCGATGCCGAATCGGTTGCCAGAAGTTATCGCCCCTTGCGGTCCGCAAAGTACGTTCGAGCCAACTTTCAGCCGAGCCATCGTCGCTCGCTCAAACCCGCGTATTGCACGTCATATGCCAAGGCTCTAAACGGCTCCGACGATGCTTTACATTCGTGCCCGATCACGTTTGAGTGCTGTCAGGCAATCAGCGCTAACTCCAGCGGAGGCGACAACACACCATCGCCGCCTAATCCCCCTACTCCCACTCGATTGTTCCAGGCGGCTTCGACGTCACGTCGTAGACGACGCGGTTGATGCCGCGGACTTCGTTGATG
>NZ_RZPI01000162.1:0-9140 GCF_003998715.1 Mesorhizobium sp. M7A.F.Ca.CA.002.15.2.1 | reverse complement strand
GTGTCGCCGTCGCCTGTTCTGGCGTCCAGTCCGTTCAAAGTCGCTTCGAGCGCGATCAGCCTTTCGCAGATGGTAACGAGAAGAGACCGGGTCCGCGCATCCTGGCTGGGCTTGCGTGCCACGCTTTGTCCGGCCGCTTTCGCCATCGGCACGACGGCAGGTGAAACAACCGGCTTTGCCGGTATCCAGGCATGCGGGCCGACCGGCGCCTGCAAGGCGGTTTCGCGCGCCGCATCCAGCCGGATCAGCGACAGCGAGAAGCCGTTCATGTTGAGCGCCGTCATCAGCGGGCCCGGCCCGATCGTCAGTTTGATGGTTTTGGCCAACGGCGAGGCAAGCACCGCATTGGCGATAACGGACATTTCCAGCGGCGGCACGGAGCCGAGATTGTTGATCAGCAAGGCGTAGGTGGCCTTGGGATCAAGCCGTGCCGCGAGGCGCTCCGCCATGATCGCCACCAGCCTGTCGGCGCTCTGCACCGCAATCCGCTCGACGCCCGGCTCGCCGTGAATGCCAAGGCCGAGTTCGCCATCGTTCTCGCCAAATCTGTCTTCGTGCGGCTGGCCCGGGATCGAGCAGGACGACAGCGACATGCCGAGCGAAACTATGTCCTTAGCCGCCGCCCGCGCCGCTGCCGCGATTTCAGCCAGATCGTGGCCGGCTTCCGACAGGTGGCCTGATATCTTGTGCACGAACAAGGTGCCGGCAACGCCGCGCGGCTGGGTGATGTCGGGCAAAGCGATATCGTCGGCGACAATGACCATCTCGACACGAAACCCTTCGGCGCGCGCCTTCTCTGCCGCCAGGCCGAAATTGAGACGGTCGCCGGTGTAGTTCTTGACGATCAGCAGGCAGCCGGCCGGGCCGGTGACCGCGCGAATGGCGGCCAGCACCGCTTCGACGCTTGGCGAGGCAAAGATCTCGCCCGAAACCGCCGCCGTCAGCATGCCCCTGCCGACGAAACCGGCATGTGAAGGCTCGTGCCCGGCCCCGCCGCCGGAGACGACACTGACTTTCGTCTTGTCCCAGTCGGCGCGCAGGACGACCTTGATCTCGGGATAGCCGTCGAGGCGCGCGAGATCGCCGGAGCCAATGGTTCGTAGCAGGCCGTCCAGCGCCTCGGTGACGATCGTTTCCCTGCGATTGAAAAAGTGCTTCATCGATTCGTCCCGTACTGGCAAAGTCAAAACCGGTGCTGAATCACCGAAAACCGCTCACATCAATCGCTGTCCATCGGCGCCGAAATACAGCGGCGCCCGGTAGCGGATCACCACTTTGTCGCCCTGCGCCAGATCCGTGTCGGGATCGGTCAGCGTCACCAGTTTCTTGGTGCCTACCGTCACATGCAAATGGTTCTGGTCACCGAGATGCTCGACCCAGTCGACAACGCCGTCAGCATGGCCATTCGCGGCCTTCGCGATCGTCAGATGCTCGGTGCGCGCGCCGATCGTCTTGGTGCCGGCCGGTGCGCCGCCGTCAGGCAGCAGCCCGGTCGGCAGAAGATTGATCGCCGGCTGGCCGAGCCTCGCCGCGACATGCAGGTTTGCCGGCTCTGAATAGATGGTGCGCGGCGAGCCGATCTGCACCAGCACGCCCTCGGTGAGGATGCCGATGCGGTCTGCCATCGTCATCGCCTCGATCTGGTCGTGGGTGACGTAAAGCATGGTGGCGCCGAGCTCGGTCTGGATGCGCTTCAGCTCGAGCCGCAGATCCGCCCGCAGCTTGGCGTCGAGCGATGACAGCGGCTCGTCCATCAGATAGATGGACGGTTTGTGCACCAGCGCGCGGCCGATGGCGACGCGCTGCATTTCGCCGCCCGAAAGCTTGGTCGAGCGGTTGGCGAGCTTGTGATGGATGCGCACCATCTTCGCCACCTCCTCGACCCGGCGGCGGATCTGGTCTTCCGGCATTTTCCGCGCCGGCGAGCGCAGCGGAAAGGCGAGATTGTCGAACACCGACAGATGCGGATAGAGCGAATATTGCTGGAAGACGAAGGCGGTGTCGCGCTCGGCCGGCGACAGCGTCGTGGCATTGTGTCCGCCGATCTCGATCGTGCCGCTGTCTGGCCGTTCCAACCCGGCGATGAGCCGCAGCGTCGTCGTCTTGCCGGCCCCGGTTGGCCCGAGCAGCACGACGAATTCACCATCTGCTATGTGCAGGTCGAGGCCGTCGACGGCGACATGGTCGCCGAAACTCTTGGTCACGTTCTTGATGTGCACCTCAGCCATGCTGGGCCCTCCGTTCCGAGGCGACATCGTGGATCGCGGTTCTCACCGCGCGGCCCGATCCCTTCTCGAACAGCGACAGCCGCGCGCTGCTCAGCGTCAGGCCGACATGGTCGCCGGTGGCGAGCCTGATTTCGGCCGGTACGCGTGCCTTGATGATGCCATCCGCCGTCTCCACCGCGACGATCTGCGTGGTGCCGAGATATTCGGTGCCGTAGATGGCGCCGCGCAATTTTGAGGCGTCGTCGAAGCGGATGTGTTCAGGGCGGATGCCGAGCGCCATGTCGCCAGGTGCGATGTCCTCGCGCACCTCCGGCACCGCGACCTTCGCGCCTTGCACGATGATCTCCCTGGCGCCCTTGGCGAGCCCGCCGCCAAATCCCAAAAAGTTCATCGGTGGCGAGCCGATGAAGTCGGCGACGAACATGGTCGCCGGGCGGTCATAGATTTCGCGCGGGCTTCCGAACTGCTCGATGACGCCATGGTTCATCACCGCGATCTTGTCGGCCATCGACATCGCTTCCATCTGGTCGTGCGTGACATAGACCGTCGTGGCATGGATGCGGTTGTGCAGTTCGCGCAGCTCGTGGACCATCAAATCGCGGAATTCGGTGTCAAGGGTTCCCAGCGGCTCATCCATCAGGAAGCATTTTGGCCGCCGCACGATGGCGCGGCCGAGCGCGACGCGCTGGCGGTCGCCGCCGGCAAGTCCGGAGACGGATTTGTTGAGCAGATGGTCGATGCGCAGCAGCTTCGCCGTTTCCTCGACCCGCGTGCGGATTTCGGCCGAAGGCATGCCTTGCGCCAGCAGCGGGAAGCCGATGTTCTTGCGCACATTCATGTGCGGATAGAGCGCGAACAGCTGGAAGACGAAGGCGATGTCGCGCTCGCGGGCCCGCAGCATGGTGACGTCGTCGCCGCCGAGCAGGATCTGGCCGCCGGTCGGCAGCTCAAGCCCCGCGATCATGCGCAAGGTCGTCGTCTTGCCGCAGCCGGACGGGCCGAGCATGACGAAGAACTCGCCATCCTCGACGACGAAGTTGGAATCCTGCACGGCGACGAAATCGCCGAAGGCCTTTCTCAGGTGCTGGACACGGATTTCGGCCATGATTATTCCGGGAATTTGGAGACGATGATGAACATCACGGTGCCGGCGAGCATGGTGATGAAGGAGTAGGTGTAGAGCGACAGCGCGAAGGGCTGGAACAGCATCAGGAAGCCGATGGCGATCAGCGCTGTCGCGATGTTTTCCATCAGCCCGCGCCGTGCCCAGGCCGGCCAGCGCGATTTGCGGTTCCCAGGCTTGGTCAAGCTCATTTGCGCACCGCGCCGAAGGTGATGCCGCGCAGCAATTGCTTGCGAAGCAGGATGGTGAAAACCAGGATCGGCACCAGGAAGATCGTCGTGCCGGCCGCGACCGCCGGCCAGTCCTGGCCGCCTTCGCCGATGATGGTCGGGATGAAGGGCGGCGCGGTCTGCGCCGTGCCGGAGGTCAGGAGAGCTGCGAACGCATACTCGTTCCAGGCGAAGATCAGGCAGAAGATGGCGGTCGCGGCTATGCCGGTCGTCGCCTGCGGCAGCACGGTGCGCCAGAAGGCCTGCAGCCGCGTGTAGCCGTCGATCATTGCCGCTTCTTCATATTCGCGCGGGATCTCGTCGATGAAGCCCTTCAGCAGCCAGACAGCCAGCGACACGTTGACCGCCGTATAGAGCAGGATCATGCCGAGCGCGGTGTCCGACAGGCCAAGCTCGCGGTACATCAGATAGATCGGAATGGCGACGGCGATCGGCGGCATGAAGCGCGTCGACAGGATGAAGAACAGGAGGTCGTCGGCGAGCGGCACCTTGAAGCGTGAGAAGCCGTAGGCCGACAGCGTGCCTAAGAACACGGCGCAGAAGGTCGAACCGAAGGCGATGATCAGCGAATTGACGAAGCGCGGCAGGAAGTTGGACGGACCGGCGATCACCATGTTGCGCTTGCGCGTGGTCTCGTCGCAGAAGCCCGTCGCCGGACCCAGCGAGTTGATGTATTCCGGCGTCTGCCGGGTCCGCGTCGTGAACAAATTGCAGTAGCCCTCAAGACTGGGCTGGAACAGGATCTTGGGCGGATAGGCAATCGAATCCGGCGGCGTCTTGAAGCTGGTGGCGAAGATCCACAGCAGCGGCACGATCGAGATCAGTGCGTAAAGCACGATGATCGTGCCGGCGATCCGTTTCGAGTTGCTGCTCGGTGCGACGACCGAATGGGCTGTGGTCAGGCTCATCTCTGCTTCACCTTGTTGAGCGCCTTGACGTAGATGTTGGCCAGGCCGAACACCGCCACGAAAAGGATGATGGCGAAGGCCGAGGAATAACCGGTGCGCCAGCTTTCGAAAGCCTGCCGCTTCAGCGTTATCGAGGCGACCTCGGTCGTCGAGCCCGGCCCGCCGCCGGTCAACAGATTGACCATGTCGAACATCTTGAAGTTCTCGATGCCGCGAAACAGCACCGCCAGCATGATGAAGGGCAGCGCCATCGGCAGCGTGATCGACCAGAACTGCCGCCAGTTCGAGGCGCGGTCGACCTCGGCCGCCTCGTAGATGTATTCGGGGATGGAGCGTAGGCCCGCGAGGCAGATCAGCATCACGTAGGGCGTCCACATCCAGGTATCGACGATGATGATCGACCAGGGCGCCAGCGACACGTTGGAGAGCATCTGAATATTGGTCGGCGGGATCCTCGTGACGAAGGAGATCGCATAGGCGAACAGGCCGATCTGCGGCTCATAGAGGAAGCGCCAGAAATTGCCGACTACCGCCGGCGACAGCATCATCGGCACCAGGATCAGCGTCGTCCAGAAGGCGTGGCCTCGGAACTTCCTGTCGATCAGCCAGGCCAGCGTGAAGCCGATCAGCGTCTGCAAAAGGATCGTCCAGAACACGAAATGCGCGGTCGTCTGCATGGCGATCCAGATGTCCTTGTCGCCGAGGATGCGCTGGTAGTTGGCAAGGCCGAGATTTTTCACCACCTCGTTCGGGCGGTTGGCCCGGTAGTTGGTGAACGACAGATAGATCGCCCAGAACAGCGGGAAGATGTTGATGGCCAGCAGCAACAGGATCGTCGGCGAGATGAACAGCCAGGCGAGGCCCTTGTCGCTGATGCCCCGGACCTTGCGGGCCAACGGTTCCGGGGTCGCCCGGGCAACGTTCTCCGCGGTCCGATTGAGCATGGTGAGTCCTGCTTCGGTCACTTGGTCGTCTCTGTCATGGAATTTATCTGAACTGCATCCCGTGCCAAGGGGCGGCACGGGATGCTTGGCTTAGCTCGGGAGGAGCTGGTTACATCTTGCCATCGTCCTGGAAGACCTGGGTCCAGTCCTTGACCAGGCCGTCGAGCGCATCCTTGGCCGAACCCTGGCCGGCGACGACATAGTCGTGGAAGCGTTTCTGCGAAGCCTGCAGCAGCGGGGCGTAGCTCGGCTCGGCCCAGAAGTCCTTCACGATGGCCATCGAGTCGAGGAAGGTCTGCGCATAGGGCTGGCTGGCCGGGAACTTCGGATCCTTGACCACCGCGTTGAGGCACGAATAGCCGCCGAGCGACCACCATTTGGCCTGCACGTCCTTGTTGGCGAACCACTTGATGTATTTCAGCGCCGCCTCCTGCTTGTCGGAATAGGACACCACGGAGATACCCTGGCCGCCGAGCTGGGCGAACTGCTCGCCGTCGGGACCCTTCGGGTTGACGAAGTAACCGATCTTGTCGCCGCCGACATTCTCGTCCTTCTGCAGGCCCGGCCATGTGAAGGCGAAGTTCATGTGCATCGCCACCTGGCCGGATTTGAAGGCATCGACGCCTTCGCCCATGTAGCTGTTCGAGGCACCGGGCGGCGTGCAGCAATCATAGAGCGCCTTGTAGAACTCCAGCCCCTTGACCGACTTGTCGGAGTTGACGAAGCCTTCCATTTCATAGGGCTTCTTGGGGTTTTCGTATTGGAAGCCATAGCTGTAGAGCACGTCCATGGCGCCCATGGTGATGCCTTCGGAGCCGCGCTCGGTGTAGATCGAGGCGCCATAGACGGTCTTGCCGTCGATCTCGCGCTTCTGGAAGAACTCGGCGACCTGCTTCAACTGGTCGAAAGTGGTTGGCGGGCCGAGGTCCCAACCGTACTTCTCCTTGAATTCCTTCTGCAGCTCCGGCTTGGAGAACCAGTCCTTGCGGTAGGTCCAGCCGACGACGTCGCCCATGGCCGGCAGCGCCCAGTAGTTCGGCGTGTTCTTCGGCCATTCCGAATAGCCGACGACGGTTGCCGGCACGAAATCGTCCATGCTGATCTTCTCCTTGTCGAAGAAGTCGTTCAGCTTGACGTAATGGCCGTTCTCGGCAGCGCCGCCGATCCACTGGCTGTCGCCGATGATCAGGTCGCACAATTTGCCGTGCGAGTTGAGCTCGTTGAGGAAACGGTCGGCATAGTTGGTCCACGGCACGAACTCGAATTTCATGCCGATACCGGTTTCCTTGGTAAAAGCCTTGGACAGTTCGACAAGCGCGTTGGCCGGGTCCCAGGCGGCCCAGCACAGGGTCAGGTCTTCAGCGTGCGCGACGTTCGCGACGGCTGTCGACGCTGTGATTGCCGAGGTCAGTCCCAACGCCAGTTTCAAGCTCGATTTCATGACTTCCTCCCATTTGCGAAACGCGCCCGGATGACGGTTTCAAAAAGCCCTCAACCCCTCTCCTCAGGGGCCCAAACATGGCGGCGCGGTTGCGCTGCAGATGTTTAGTAATTTGTTTAGTGATGCAATTTTTACTAAACAAGGCAAGCGAATTCGTTGCTGCGCCGCAGCATGCTTATGGCGATGTCTGAAAACGTTGGGAAAAGCGCGGGTCGCTGGCTGGTTTACCGAAGCTGTTCAGGCCGATTCTGACCGGGACGTGGGGCAGCCTCGGCTTTCAATCTACCCTTCTGGTGCTCACCATCACCTTGCGGATCGCCGGCGCCGGCGGCAGCAGCGCGCGGATATCGGCGAACGGGAACGACGGTTCGAAACGGAAGGCTTCGGCCGATGAGCCTTGCGCGCCGTTGCACTGGCCGGCGCGAAAGGCGTTCTGTGTCCGCGCAATGTCGACGAAGCGGTCGGGATCCTGCGATTGATGCATGCGGATCGCCTCGGCCTTGACGTCGGCATGGGCGGAAATGTCGACATAGTGCGTCGGCGAGAAACCGGTGCCGCCCATCGTGTCGGCATGCAGCACTGGGACGGCGAAAGACGCCGCGATACGAACGCCGTCCGACAGCGCGCGATGGTCTGCATGATAATCGTTGGGCGCATGCGTGATCACCAGATCCGGGCCGATTTGACCGATCAGTGCTTTCAGAGCTCCAATCAGCGCTGCATCGGCCACCAGCTCGCCGTCCGGGAAGTCGAGGAAGCGTGGCACTGCGCCTACCAGCGCGGCCGCGGCCGTTGCTTCGTCGCGACGGACACGAGCGAGAACAGCGGGATCACTTGTGCCGCCCCTGGCACCATCGGTGGCCATGGCAAAAGTGAGTTCTGCGCCTTGCGCAGCATAGGCGGCCATCGTACCGAACATGAAGATCTCGATGTCGTCCGGATGCGCACCGAGCGCCAGGATTTTCAAACCACTCTCTCCCCGGAATTGGAACAACGTGACGAACGGAATCCTGCTCGCCCTGATCGCCTACGCAAGCTATTCGGGTAGCGATGCCGTTGTCAAAAGCCTGGGCGGTCAGCTCACGATCTTCGAGATCGGCTTTTTCATAACCTTGTTCGCGGGCTTCTTCCTGTTCTTCACGCGGCCCGCGGGCGAACGCTGGCGCGATTTCTGGCGCACCAGAAGGCCATGGGCGGTGCAGGCGCGTGCCTGGGCGGGCATCGCTTCCGGCGTGCTCAGTGTCTACGCCTTCACCACCATTCCGCTGGCCGAGTCCTATGCGTTGATATTCCTGGCGCCGCTCTGCGTCACCATTCTCTCCACGGTGATCCTCAAGGAGAAGGTCGGCCCCTGGCGCTGGCTGGCAGTGGTCGCCGGTTTCGCCGGTGTCATGCTGGTGGTGCGGCCGGGCTTTCGCGAGCTCAATCTCGGCCACCTTGCCGCCTTCGGTGTTGCCTTCCTCGCCGCCACCAGCGTCATCCTGATGCGCTCGCTGGCGCAGCAGGAAAAGCGCACCACCATGCTCGGCGTGCTGGTCGGCTACGGCCTGCTGTTCAACGGCATCGGTGCCGCCGCCACCTCGTTCACCGTTCCCGACGGCAAGCAGTTGCTGTGGTTGGCGGCGGCCGGTGCCTTCACAGCAGGTGGACAATTCCTTCAACTGCTGGCCATGAAATACGCGCCTGCCAACCGGGTCGCGCCGACGCATTATTCGCAGATCGCCTGGGCGGTGATCCTCGGCGCGTTGTTTTTCCAGGAATATCCGGACGGGCTGTCGCTGGTTGGCCTGGCGGTCGTTGGCGGCGCCGGCCTGTTGACCATGGTGCGTGAGGAAGCGCGGCTGGGGACCGTGCGCTGGAACCCGTTTTCGCGTACCCGGCTTTGAACCGACTCTGGTTGCGCCGTGGCCGTAACCGCTGATATGCGGGCGCCATGACCACAAAACCCCTGCCGGAGCTTCCTGTGTCCGTCGTGCTGCCGGCGCTGAGGGAAGCGCTTGGCGATGGCAACAGCGCCGTGCTGGTGGCGCCGCCCGGCGCTGGCAAGACCACGCTGGTGCCGCTGGCGCTGCTTGACGCGCCTTGGCTCGGCGCCGGCAAGATCATCCTGCTTGAACCGCGCCGCCTCGCCGCTCGCGCCGCCGCTCGCCGGATGGCTGAGTTGCTTGGTGAGGAACCCGGCGCCACCGTCGGCTACGCCATGCGCATGGAAAACCGCATTTCGGCAAAGACCAGGATCGTGGTCGTCACCGAAGGCGTGCTGGCG
>NZ_RZPI01000161.1:0-9172 GCF_003998715.1 Mesorhizobium sp. M7A.F.Ca.CA.002.15.2.1 | reverse complement strand
CGTATTTGCGCTCGATATCGGTGTCGAACAGAAGCTCGGCACTGGCCGGACAGGTCAGCCAGCCATTTTCTGCGATCTCGGTCTCCAATTGGCCCGCGCCCCAGCCGGAATAGCCGAGCGCCATCAGCGCATGACGAGGCCCGCGGCCGGACGATATGGCGCGCAATATGTCGACGGTCGCCGTCAGGCAGATGTCGTCGGAAACGGTCAGCGATGATTCCACCCGATAGTCGCCCGAATGCAGGACGAAGCCCCGGCTGCGATCCACGGGGCCGCCATTGCGCACGACGAAATCGCGGGCCTGAGCCGGCAAGCGGATTGCCTCCTGCTCGTTCATGATGCCCAGTTGCACGAGCAAGTCCGGAAACAGCATCTGCTGCGTCTGGTTGATGATCAGGCCCATGGCGCCTTCATCGGAATGGGCGCAGACATAGATGACCGAGCGCGTGAAACGGTCGTCCTTCATGCCGGGCATGGCAATCAGGAACTGATCGTCGAGAAAGCCGCGACTGGCGACCGTCTTCTTGTGGCGCAACAAGTCCATGAAGGGAGCGTAACGCGTTTCCAAAGCGCCGAAAAGATGCGCCGTGCTGGATTCGACCAAAGCCTGTGGCGGCGGCTCGAACATTCTTCTCCCTCGAAGTCACGCAAATATGATACCGGCAAGGCCATGAAATCATTGCGCGGCCACGAACGGACGATCAAATCACCGCCATGCGAAGCTTGAAAATCCTGCTGCTCGGCGCCGGCATCGGATCGGCCACCGCTCTTCCCGCCGCCGCCTCTTCGTCGGCGTGGTACAACAGCGAAGGCGGCAAGGTCCGGCTGGTTACATCAGGCAAAGCCGACGATGCCGGCCGCATACAGGGCGTTCTCGACATAGCGCTCAAGCCCGGCTGGAAGACATATTGGCGCGATCCGGGAGACGCGGGCGTGCCGCCGCAACTCGACATTTCGGCCAGCACCAACGTCGCCGACGCCGCTCTGTCGTTTCCGGCGCCGCAGCGCCATGACGACGGCTATGGCAAATGGGCGGGCTACAACTATCCGGTCTCTCTGCCGGTGACATTCACGCTGGCGACGCCGAACCAGCCGGCGGTGATCGATGCCGACATCTTTCTCGGCATCTGCGAAACGATCTGCATTCCGGTGCAGACGCGGCTGACCGTCGACCCCGCCTCCGATCCGGACAATGCCGAGGACGCGGCGCTGGTGAAGGCGAGTTTTACGGCACTGCCTGCGCCCGCGAGGTCCGATTTCGGCATCAATGTGCTGCCGGGCGACCATGAGACGCTGATTGTCGAGGCGAGCTTTCCCGGCGATCCGGCGGCGGCGGATTTCTTCGTTGCCGGCGAGCAGGACTACATGTTCGGCACCCCGGCCCGCAGCGAAAAGGACGGCAAGCTGATTTTCACCGTGCCGATCCTCGACCGCCCCTCGACGACGCCGACTGATGGCGGGCTTCACTATACGCTGACGAGTGCGGCGGGCGCTGTCGAAGGGGTTCTGCCTTTCCCTTGATCCAGCCCATCGCAACGGTTGCAGGAAGCCGTTGGGTTCGCTACGCAAAGACACGTCCTTCCCCATTTCCCAAGCGAGGAATCCATGACCATTTCCGTTGGCGACAAGCTGCCTGACGTGACCTTCAAGACGATGACCGACGACGGCGCCAAGCCGATCACCGGGGCCGAGATATTCCCGGGCAAAAAGGTCGTTCTGTTTGGAGTTCCCGGCGCCTTCACGCCGACCTGCAGCAACAACCACTTGCCCGGCTATCTCGAGAACCATGACGCCATCCTGGCGCGCGGCGTCGACACCATCGCCGTCGTCTCGGTCAATGACGTCCATGTCATGGGCGCCTGGGCGCGCTTCACCGGCGGCGAGGGCAAGATCCTGTTCCTGGCCGACGGCAGTGGCGATTTCGCCAAGGCAGTGGGCCTCGACAATGACCTTTCCGCCAGCGGCATGGGGCTGCGTTCGAAACGATTTTCGATGATCGTCGACGACGGCAAGGTCACCGCGCTCAATGTCGAGACCAAGCCCGGTGTCGACGAGTCCGGCGCGGCCCATATTCTGGGACAGCTCTGAACTTCAGTGCGCCTTCGGCCGCAACGGCGATGGCGCTTGTGGTTCATGGCTTGCTTTGGGGGGATCCTAGCGATGTTTGACATCTTCTGGCGCGCTATCGCGATCGGCGTCGGCGCCACCGTGCTGATGGATCTCTGGGCCATCTTCCTGCACAAGGCGTTCGGCCAGCCACGGCCGAACTGGGGGCCGGTCGGCCGCTGGGTCTGGCATCTCCGTGACAAGGTCTTTCACGACGATATCGGCGATACAGCACCATACGCGCATGAAAAGGCGCTGGGTTGGGCCTTTCACTATTTTGTCGGCATCATCTACGGCATCATCCTGGTGGTGCTGGCCGGAGCGGGCTGGCTTGCCGCGCCGACATTTCTGCCGGCCTTCATCCTCGGCATTGTCACCGTCGGCGCCGGCTGGTTCCTGCTGGCACCCGGCATGGGCGCCGGCTGGGCCGCCTCGAAGCGGCCCAACCCGATGCGGATCCGGGCGCTGAACCTGGTGTCGCATACGGTGTTCGCACTTGGGCTTTGGGGCACGGCGCTGCTGATACGATAAGCGCTTACGGCTGTGTCGGCCTGTCGATCGGCTGCCAGCCGTAGACAACGGAATGCGCGCCGATATCGTAGTAGTTGCCGCCGCCCGCTGGCTGATCTGCTTCTTCGTACCCGAGCCGCGCCGCTCCTGAAATTCAATAGCTCTGGGTCGAGCGCCGCACCTTCGCGATTGCCGGCGCAGCAGGCTTTGGCGCTGCTGCAGGCTTGAACGGGCCTTTCTTGAACGGCGCCATGCCTTCGCGCGCGAGTTCGTCGGCGCGCTCGTTCTCGACATGGCCGTCATGGCCCTTGACCCAGTTCCAGGTGACCTTGTGGCGCTTGTTGGCCTCGTCGAGCGCCTGCCAGAGTTCACCGTTCTTGACAGGCTTCTTGTCGGCGGTCTTCCAGCCGTTCTTCTTCCAGCCGTGGATCCACTTGGAAATGCCGTCCATGACGTATTTGCTGTCGGTGTGAAGCTCGACCGTGCACGGTTCCTTCAGCGCGTTCAGCGCCGAGATAGCGGCCAACAGTTCCATCCGGTTGTTGGTCGTCTCGGCCTCACCGCCGGAAAGCTCCTTGGTGGTGCCGTTGAAGCGCAGGATCGCGCCCCAGCCGCCAGGGCCGGGATTGCCCGAACAAGCGCCGTCGGTGAAGATCTCAACCTGTTTGCTCATGATATCAGGCCAATCCATATTCCGAAGGAGATTTGATCGCCCGGTGGAACCGCATCCTTCTGATGTATTCGGTCGGATCGCGTTTCATCACCAGCCCGCCATCGGGGACGGTCAGCCAGTCGTATAGCCGGGTCAGCATGAAGCGCAACGCCGAACCGCGCGCCAGCATCGGCAGCGCAGCCTTTTCCTGGTCGCTCAGGGGCCGGACGCTCTTGTAGCCGGCGAGCAGCGCCTTGCCCTTGGTCAGGTTGAAGGAAAAATCCTTCTCGAAGCACCAGGCGTTGAGGCAGGTGGCGACATCGTAGGCATAGAGGTCGTCGCAGGCGAAATAGAAGTCGATCAGGCCGGAGAGCTTTTCGCCGAGGAAGAAAACGTTGTCCGGGAAAAGATCGGCATGAATGATGCCTTGCGGCAGGTCTTTGGGCCAGTTGCGCTCAAAATCGGCAAAGTCGGCATCAACCTCGGCCGCCAGGCCCGGCTCGACCTCGTCGGCCCGGTCGCGCGCTGCGTCCCAGAGCTTGCGCCAGCCGTCGATGGCCAGGGCATTCGGACGTGTCATCGAAAAATCGGCGCCGGCCAGATGCAATTGCGCCAACGCCTTGCCGACCTCGGCACAATGCGTGGCTGTGGGCCGCCGCAACGAAAGCCCTTCCAGGAAGGTGATGATGACCGCCGGCCGGCCGGCGAGCGTGCCGATGACGCTGCCGTCATGGGCGGTCACCGGCAGCGGGCAGGACACGCCCTTGTAGGCGAGATGGCCCATCAGCCCAAGGAAAAACGGCAGATCCGCCTTCTCGACGCGCTTCTCATAGAGCGTCAGGATGTAGGAGCCGCTCGAGGTGTGCAGCAGGAAGTTCGAGTTCTCGGTGCCTTCGGCGATGCCCTTGTAGGACAGGAGATCGCCGACCGGATAGTGCTTCAGGAATGCGCCGAGTTCGCCTTCCGCGACGTCAGTGTAGACCGCCATGTGCCTTACGCGGCTCCATTGACGAAGGCCATGTCGGCCCGCGTCAGTTCGACATCGCGCAGTACCCGCATGACCGGAAAATCCTCCGTTTCCGTGGCCGTGATGGCCAGATCGATCGTGACATCGAAGCGCTGCCGGAACGCGTCGATGATCTCGTCGACGATGATTTCGGGCGCCGACGCGCCGGCCGACAGGCCGAGCGTCGAAATGTTGCCGATGTCATTCCACGGAATCTCGGCGGCGCGCTGCACGAGAAGCGACATGGTGGCGCCTGCACGCTCCGCCACTTCGACAAGTCGTCGCGAATTGGAGGAATTCGGCGCGCCGACGATCAGATAGAGATCGGCGCCCGGCGCGGTGTCCTTGACGGCTTCCTGGCGGTTGGTGGTGGCATAGCAGATCGATTCCGCCGCTGGCGCCTGCAGCGCCGGAAAGCGATCCTGCAAGGCGCGGATGATGCCGGCGGTGTCCTCGACCGACAATGTGGTCTGGGTAACGAAGCCTAGCGCCTGCGGATCGGTGGGCGAGAGCTTTGCGGCATCGGCTTCGGTTTCGATCAGGGTCACCGCTCCGTCCGGGAGCTGGCCCATGGTGCCGATCACCTCGGGATGTCCGGCGTGACCAATCAACAGCACATGACGGCCGAGCCGCTGATGGCGCATCGCCTGCTTGTGGACCTTCGACACCAGCGGGCAGGTGGCATCGAGATAGAAGAGATTGCGCGCCTTCGCATCCGCCGGCACCGATTTCGGCACGCCATGCGCCGAGAACACGACGGGCGACTGCCGATGTTCGGCCGGGATCTCGGAGAGTTCCTCGATGAAGACGGCGCCAAGGCTTTGCAGCCCCTCGACGACGTAGCGGTTGTGCACGATTTCATGGCGGACGTAGACCGGCGCGCCATATTTCTTCAGCGCCAGCACGACGATCTGGATGGCACGGTCGACACCGGCGCAAAAACCGCGCGGCTGGCAGAGCCGGATCGTCAGAGGTGGTTTGGTGGTTGTCTGAAGCATTAAATCCGGGCCGGTTGATCAAAGCCGAAATGAGGTGCGCACCCCTGCCCTGTCAAGGGCATCGGTAGAAAGGGGGCGTCGCTCGCATTCATTCCTCTTTCGCGGGGCGGCGAAGCCGCAGGATGAGCACGGCGGCGAGCGTGGCGGCAAGCCCGTACCAGGTGACGGCATATTGCAGATGGCTGTTCGGCAGGTCGATGATGGTGACGCCGCCAACCGGCAATCCGCCTGGATTTGGCGTCTTGTCTGCGTCGATGAAGATCGGCACCAGCGTGAACCCAGCCGGCAGGCCCGCGCTCGCCGCCATGACGTCGCGGTCCTTCCAGTAGAAGATGTTCTTCGCCACATCGTTGTCGGGCAGCATCATCGACGGCTTTGCTGGCAGGGGGTTGCGAGCGAGCCCCGTGACCGTCACTCTGCCGGTCACCTGTCCCTTGGCGCGCTTGGCGGCGTCCTTCAGATCGTAAGGCACGAAGCCGCGATTGATCAGGACGAAGCGGCCGTCGTCGAGCGCCAGCGGCGTGTAGACATTGAAGCCGGCATCACCCTCCCAGGTCGCGTAAAAATGCCGTTCGCCTTGATGCAGGAACGTCCCGGTGACGGCGACGGGCGTATAATCGACGTCCCCGGTGGCTGCGAATTCTTTCTCGACCTCGGCCAGCGGCCGCGGCGCTGAATGAGTGCGCTGGTCGATGGTCTGCAGAAGGCCTTCCTTCCAATAAAGGCGCTGCACCTGCCAGGTGCCGAGCGCCAGCAGGATCAGGAACAGCACAAGGCCAAGGCCGAGCAGCAATGCCGTCCTAGGCCGCGATCGGCCATCGGCTTTAACGGTTGCCTCGCTCATTCGCCGCGATCCAACCGGCCTTCGGCCGCCTTGTTGCGGTATTGCAGCGTCAGCAGCACGCCTTTGATCAGCCTCAGCGCCGCCAGGCACAGCACGACAGCCAGCGGAATCCAGACCAGCAGATGCAGCCAGAGCGGCGGGCTAAGCGTGACTTCAACCCAGAGCGCCAGGCCGACGATAAGGAAGCCTATGATCAGGATGACGAACACCGCCGGCCCGTCGCCGGCATCGGCGTAGGAATAATCGAGGCCGCAATTGACGCAGCGCTTGCCGACAGTGAGGAAGCCGGAGAACAACCGCCCCTCGCCGCAGCGCGGGCAGCGGCCATGCAGGCCGGCCGAGATCGGATCGATCGGCGGCCAGATCGCCCTGTCTTCACTCATGGGAGCGTCGTCGCTCATTGCTTACCGCTCGATTTCGATCGGTGTGCCATCGGCCACCAGCGCCCAGATTTCGTCCATGTCGGAGTCCGTAACCGCAATGCAGCCGTCGGTCCAGTCGACCAATTGAAGCAGCCAGCCCCACCAGCCATAACCATTCGGTTGGCCGTGGATCATGATCATGCCGCCCGCGCCGACATTGCGCGCCTTGGCGGCGGCCTCATCGTCGGCATTGGGGTACGAAATATGGATCGATTTGTGCGCGATGCTGTTCGGGTTGCGCCAGTCGAGGACATAGTTCCCCTCGGGCGTGCGCTGATCGCCCTCCTGGTGCTTGTGCCCGACGGGATCGCCGCCGAGCGCGATGCCGTAGTTTCGCAGGACCTTGCCGTCGCCGATCAGTTCCAGCCGGCGTTCGGCCTTGTGAACACGCACCAGGTCCACCTTCTCGCCGGCAAAGGCCGGGAGTGCCCCGATCATCAATGCGCAAATAGCCCGGAAGATTGTCAGTCGCATTGGCTATCGATCAGCGATCATTGCGCCAAAAAGAAGAAGGCGGCCACGTTGCCGCGGCCGCCTCCAGAAATGAAAATCCCTCAGGCCTGGATCAGTGGCCCTCGATCACCGCGCCGACCGATCCCCAGACGTAGATCGAGGCGAACAGGAACAGCCAGACCACGTCGACGAAGTGCCAGTACCAGGCGGCCGCCTCGAAGCCGAAATGCTGCTTGGGGGTGAAATCACCCTTCATCGCCCGGATCAGGCAGACCAACAGGAAGATGGTGCCGATGATGACGTGGAACCCGTGGAAGCCGGTCGCCATGAAGAAGGTGGCGCCATAGATGGAATCCTTGAAAGCGAACGGAGCGTGCATGTACTCGTAGGCCTGCACCATGGTGAACAGCATGCCGAGGCCAACGGTCAGCACCAGGCCGTTGATCAGCCCCTTGCGGTCGCCGTGAAGAAGCGAATGGTGCGCCCAGGTCACCGTGGTGCCCGACAGCAGCAGGATGACGGTGTTGTAGAGCGGCAAATGGAAGGGATCGAGAACCTCCATGCCCTTCGGCGGCCAGACGCCACCAGTAAATGTGGCGCGCGCGTAGTTCTGTGCCTCACCGGCAAAAAGGCTGGCATCGAAATAGGCCCAGAACCAGGCAACGAAGAACATCACCTCCGAGGCGATGAACATGATCATGCCATAGCGCAGGTGCAGCGACACGACCCGCGTATGATGACCCTCATGCGCTTCCTTGATCGTGTCCGACCACCAGGCGAACATGGTGTAGAGGACGATCACGAGGCCGATGAAGAACAGCCACGGATTGGCGATGTTGAAGCCGAAGATCGGGAACGACCCGCCCTTCAGATATTCCATCAGGGCGACACCGCCAAAGGCCATGACCAGCGCCCCTACCGAGCCTAGGAAAGGCCATGGGCTCGGGTCGACGAGATGATAGTCATGCTGTGGTTTTGCGTGCGCGTCTGCCATATCAACCCCCGAGATTTGCTTCGGTATTCGAAATTGTCTTGCTGTTGCCATCGGTCGGCGCCGAGGAGGCGACCGGCTTGGTCTTCTCGACCGGGAACATCGTGTAGGACAGCGTGATCGTCTTCACGTCCTTGAGCTCCGGCACATTGACGATGTCGGGGTCCACGTAGAACAGGACCGGCATGTCCAGCGTCTCGCCGGGCTTCAGCGTCGTGTCGGTGAAGCAGAAGCACTCGACCTTGTTGAAATAGGGGCCCGCCAGTTCAGGCTGCACGTTGAAGGTGGCGCGGCCGGTCACCGAACGATCGAACTTGTTGGTCGCCTGGTAGTGCGCCTGCACGGTCTCGCCGATCTTCATCGTCATCGAGCGCTGGACCGGCTGAAACTCCCATGGCACGCCGGCGACGTTGGCATCGAAGCGGACGGTGATCTCGCGGTCGAGCACGCGGCCGGCATACTGCTTCTCGGCACGTTGCGTCGTGCCGCCATAGCCGGTCGCCTGGCAAAACATCTTGTAGAGCGGCACCGCGGCATAGGCCATGCCGATCATGCCGGTGAAGAAGGCGAGGCAGACAGCCGCGACGATGACGTTGCTGTTCTTGCCCGCCGCTTTCCTGGACTTCTCGACGCTCATCACATCGTGCCCAGATTGTGGCCGAACTTCACGATCGTCGCGATGTAGAAAATGACCACCAGCAGCGCCAGCGCCACGCCGATGGCGATAGAACGGCTGCGCTGCGCCTTCTTCTGACGCTCGGTCAACGTGACGGTCTCGAGCTTTTCCTCGATCATGGTCATGCTCCACCCATGGCAAGCGCGCGTTCGACAACGCTGTCGGCCAGATAGGCAGCGAAGATGGCGAAGAGATAAAGCAGCGAATAGGCGAACAGGGCCTTGGCCGGTTTCATGACGCGGTCATCGTCGGCCATGCCAAGCACTTTCCACGCGTACCAGGCAAAACCGACCCCGAGCAGCAGGGCGGCCACGCCATAGAAGGGCGTGGTGTAGCCGAGCAGCCACGGCAGCACGCCTACCGGGGCCAGCACCAGCGCATAGGCGAAGATCTGGCGGCGCGTCGAAGCGTGGCCGGCGACGTTGGGCATCATCGGAATACCGGCCTTGGCGTAGTCCTCGGATTTGAAAAGCGCCAGCGCCCAGAAATGCGGCGGCGTCCAAAGGAAGATGAT
>NZ_RZPI01000160.1:0-9184 GCF_003998715.1 Mesorhizobium sp. M7A.F.Ca.CA.002.15.2.1 | reverse complement strand
GTTAAGGGGCATAGGCTTCTCCAGCACGGGGAAATACATTTGTCCGCACCAGCGCCCATCATCAAGATCGACAGCATCTCGAAAAGCTTCGGCAGCTTCAAGGTGCTGGACGGCCTGTCGATGCAAGTCATGCCCGGCGAGAAGCTGGCACTGATCGGCCCATCGGGTTCGGGCAAGACGACGATCCTGCGCATCCTGATGACGCTGGAGCGCATCGATGGCGGTCATATCCAGATCGACGGCGAGCAGCTCTATCACATGGAGCGCAATGGCCAGCTGTTGCCCGCCGATGAGCGGCATCTGACAAGGATGCGCCAGAAGATCGGCATGGTGTTCCAGCTGTTCAACCTGTTTCCGCACAAGTGCGTCATGGACAATGTCACGCTGGCGCCGATGCTGACCAAGGGCACGCCGCGTGCCGCCGTCGAAAAGCGGGCGATGGAACTGCTCGAAATGGTCGGCATGGCCGACAAGGCCAAGAACATGCCGGCGCAGCTGTCCGGTGGACAGAAGCAACGCGTGGCGATCGCTCGGGCGCTGGCGCTGTCGCCGAAGATCATGCTGTTCGACGAGGTGACGTCGGCGCTCGATCCAGAGCTGGTCGAGGAGGTGATGAACGTCATGCGCAAGCTCGCCGCCGAGACCGACATGACCATGCTGCTGGTCACCCACGAGATGGGCTTTGCCCATGATTTCGCCGACCGGGTGCTGTTCTTCGATCGCGGCAGGATCGTCGAAGAAGGCAAACCGGACGAGATTTTCCGCAATCCCAAGCAGGAGCGCACGCAAGGTTTCCTGAAGAAGATCATCGCGGCCGGACATCGGGTCTGACCGCAATGCCCAGGGCGACGAAGTCGTCCCGAGGCGGCGAGGGCCGCCATGCAACAAAGCAAGACAAGAAACAAGGAGTTGGGAACAATGAACAAACTTGGCATTCTGGCCGGCGTTGCCGGTCTTGCACTGACGGCGGTGCTGGCCGCCTCGATCCCCGGTTCGGCCGATGACAGCAAGCTCGAGCAGCTCAAGGCGCAAGGTTTCGCCCGCCTCGCCATCGCCAACGAGCCGCCCTATACGGCGGTCGCCGCCGACGGCAAGGTTTCGGGTGCCGCGCCTGATGTGGCCCGCGAGATATTCAAGCGGCTCGGCGTCGCCGACGTTGCCGCTTCGATCTCCGAATATGGCGCCATGATCCCCGGCCTGCAGGCCGGTCGCTTCGATGTCGTCACCGCCGGCCTGTTCATGAAGCCGGAGCGCTGTGCTGCGGTCGCCTATTCGGAACCCGTGCTGTGCGACGCCGAGGCGATGCTGGTGAAGAAAGGCAATCCAAAGGGTTTCAAGAGCTATGAGGATGTCGCCAAGGATACGACTGCGACCATCGGCGCGCCGGGCGGCGGCACCGAGGAGAAGCTCGCGCTCAATGCCGGCGTGCCACGCGATCGCGTCATCGTCGTGCCGGATGGCCAGAGCGGCGTGAAGATGCTCCAGGATGGCCGCATCGACGCTTATTCGCTGCCCGTCCTGTCGATCAATGATCTGGTCAAGAAGGCCAACGATCCGAACCTCGAAGTCATCGCTCCGGTGCAGGGCGCACCGGTCTATTGCGACGGCGCCGCTTTCAAGAAGGGCGACGAGGCACTGCGCGACGCCTTCGATGTGGAACTGGCCAAGATGAAGAAATCGGGCGAGTTCGCCAAGATCATCGAGCCCTACGGCTTCTCGGCGGCAGCCGCGATGTCGACCAGCCGCGACAAGCTCTGCGCGGCGAAGTGATCCTTCCTTCTCCCCGTTCAACGGGGAGAAGGTGTCACGAAGTGACGGATGAGGGGCGGCGCCAAACCTTCGCAAGTTCGCGCCGCCCCTCATCTGCCTGCCGGCATCTTCTCCCCGTGAACGGGGAGAAGATGCTAAACCCAACGTTGGAAACCGAATGACCCAGTGGTCCGGCTATTTCGGCCTGATATTGCAGGGAGCGCTTGTCACCATCGAGCTGACGCTGATGGGGTCGGTGCTGGCGCTGATCATGGCCTTCCTCGCCGGCATGGGGCGCGTGTCGCGCTTCTTTGCGCTGCGTTGGTTGGCCACCGCCTACATCGAGTTCTTCCGCGGCACCTCGATCTTCGTGCAGTTGTTCTGGGCCTATTTCGTGCTGCCCTTCATCGGCATTTCGCTGACCCCGTTGCAGGCCGGCGTGCTGGCGCTCGGCCTCAATGTCGGCGCCTACGCCGCCGAAGTGGTGCGCGGTGCCATCCAGTCGATCGGCCGCGAACAGTATGAGGCCTGCACAGCGCTCAATCTCGGCCGCTGGCAAGGCATGCGCCACATCATCCTGCCACAGGCGCTGCTGGTGATGCTGCCGACCTTTGGCAACAATGCCATCGAATTGCTCAAGGCGACCGCCGTGGTGTCGCTGATCTCGCTCACCGACCTGACCTTCCAGGCGCAGGTGGTGCGCGCCCAGACCGGCAACACCCTGGTGCCGTTCACCACCATCCTGATCATCTATTTCATCCTCGCCCTGCTCATCTCGTGGGGCGTGCGCTCGCTGGAACGACGCATGGCGCGCGGCCTCGACGGGGTGCGTGCCTGATGGCCAACTCCCTTCTGATAAATTGGGCCTACTGATGGAATGGGATTGGAATTTCGTCTGGGAAATCATGCCAACGCTGATCCAGGGCGTGAAGATCACCATCCTGGCGACGCTGCTCGGCTCGGTGCTGGCGGCGATCGTCGGGCTTGGCATTGCGCTGGCGCGCCGCTCGCCCAACAAGGCGTTGTCGCGCACGGTCGGCTGGGCGGCTGAATTCATCCGCGGCACGCCGCTGCTGGTGCAGCTCTATTTCATCTTCTACGTGCTGCCCGACATCGGCATCCTGCTGCCGCCGCTGGTCGCCGGTGTCATCGGGCTCGGGCTGCATTACGGCACCTATACGGCCGAGGTCTATCGTGCCGGCATCGACAATGTGCCGCGCGGCCAATGGGAGGCCGCCAAGGCGTGCAATTTGAGCGCCAGTCAGACCTGGACCCACATCATCATTCCGCAGGCTATCCCACCGATGATTCCGGCGCTCGCCAATTACTTTATCGCCATGTTCAAGGAAACGCCGCTGCTGTCGGCGATCACCGTGCTGGAACTGATGAACCAGGCCAAAAGCGTCGCCAACACCTACTATCGCTATATCGAGCCGATCACCCTGGTCGGTGCTTTCTTCCTGGTCATCAGTCTGTTTTCGGTCGTGTTGCTGCGCTGGCTGGAACGCCGCTACGGCAAGATCGAGAGGTAACCGATGAAACCCTTGCCCGAGATCAAGGTGTATCCAAAACGGCCGGCACTGGATGCGCGTCCGCTGGAGCGGCGCATCGGCCTGATCATCCTGGCCACCGACCACACCAGCGAACCGGATTTCCGCCGCATGGTGGCGAGCGAACGCGTCGGCGTCTATGTCGCGCGCATTCCCTATGCCAACCCGACGACGCCCGAAAACCTGCGCAAGATGCAGCCGGCGCTGACGGCGGGCGCGGCCCTGATCCTGCCGGATGAGCCACTCGATGCCGTCTGCTATTCCTGCACTTCGGCCTCGGTGGTGATCGGCGATGCCGAGATCGAGGCGGCGATCCAGGTCGCAAAGCCCGGCGTGCCGGTAATCACCCCGCCGATGGCGGGCGTGCGCGGGCTGCGTGCGCTGGGCGCAAGCAAGATCAGCATCCTCACTCCCTACACGGTCGAGACATCCAGGCCGATGGCCGCCTATTTCGCGGCGCACGGCTTCGAGATCGCCAGCTTCACCTGCCTCGGTTTCGAGGACGACCGCGAGATGGCGCGCATCGCACCGGCGGCCCTCGTCGAACTGGCGCGTGAGGCGACCGACACCAGCGCCGATGCGCTGTTCGTCTCCTGCACGGCGCTGCGTAGCGCCCTCGCGGTCACCGGAATGGAAAAAACTATTGGACGTCCCGTGGTGACCAGCAACCAGGCGACCGCCTGGAATTGTCTGCGGCTGTGCGGAGATGACACGCCGCGTCCCGAATTCGGCCGTCTGATGACGCAGCCATTTGCCGCCTGATTGATGATCATGACACAGGTCACTCTTGAGCACATTCGCGCCGCGCATGAGCGCATTGCCGGCAAGGTCGAGCGCACGCCGACCGTGCTGTCCCAAAGTCTTTCCGAAGGGCTGGGCGTCCCCGTCCACCTCAAGCTCGAACACCGGCAGACCACCGGCAGCTTCAAGCTGCGCGGCGCCTCGAATGCCGTCGCTTCGCTCAGCACCGCGGAGAAGGCGCGTGGCGTGGTCGCGGCCTCGACCGGCAACCACGGCCGCGCGCTGGCGCATGCGGCGAAGCTTGAGGGCATGCGCGCGGTGATCTGCATGTCGCGGCTGGTGCCTGAAAACAAGCTCGACGAGATCCGCCGGCTGGGCGCGGAGGTTCGCATTATCGGCAACAGTCAGGACGATGCCCAGCAGGAGGTCGATCGGCTGGTGGCGCAAGAGGGGCTGGTTATGCTGCCGCCCTTCGACCATCCCGACATTGTCGCCGGGCAAGGCACGCTCGGGCTTGAGATGATCGAACAGGTCCCGGATGCTGCCCTCGTCCTGGTGCAGTTGTCGGGTGGCGGGCTCGCCTCAGGCGTTGCCGCGGCCATCAAAGGCGTCAGCCCCGGCACAAAGATCATCGGTGTCTCGATGGCTCGTGGCGCGGCGATGAAGGCCAGCCTCGATGCCGGCCGCCCGGTGCTGGTGGAGGAATTGCCGACGCTGGCGGATTCGCTCGGCGGCGGCATCGGCCTCGACAACCGGCTGACCTTCGCCATGTGCCGCGACCTGCTCGATGGTATCGTCCTGCTTAGCGAGGACGAGATCGCCGCCGGCATCCGTCACGCCTATGCGCGCGAACGCGAAATCGTCGAGGGCGCCGGCGCGGTCGGCATCGCCGCGCTGCTCGCCGGCAAGGTCAGGTCGGACGGGCCGGTGGTCGTGCTTCTCTCCGGCCGCAACATCGATATGGACGCGCACCGCAGGATCGTCTGCGGCGAGGCGCCATCGCTCAAGGAGCACGCCGCATGAGCCGGATGACGATCCTCACCGAACAAGAATTGCGCGCGATCGTGACACTCGATCTCGATGCAGTCGCCTGCGTCGAAAACGCCTTCCGTGCGCTTGCCACCCTGCCGGTGGCGATGCCGCCGATCCTGCGGCTCGACATTCCCGAGCATCGCGGCGAGGTCGACGTGAAGACCGCCTACGTGCCTGATATCGACGGTTTCGCCATCAAGATCAGCCCCGGCTTCTTCGACAATCCGAAGCTCGGCCTGCCCAGCGTCAACGGCATGATGGTGCTGCTGTCGTCCAAAACCGGGCTGGTCGAAGCACTGCTGCTCGACAACGGCTATCTCACGGATATCCGAACCGCTGCTGCCGGCGCCGTCGCCGCCAAACATCTGTCGCGGCAGGACTCGTCAGTTGCCGCGATCTTCGGCGCCGGCGTCCAGGCCGGGTTGCAATTGGAAGCCCTGATGCTGGTGCGGCCGATTTCCGAGGCGCGCATCTGGGCGCGCGATGTGGCAAAGGCCGAGGCAACCGCCGGAGCCCTGCGCGAAAAGCTCGGCATTCTCGTGCATGCCGAGCCCGACGCGGCAAACGCAGTTGTCGGCGCCGACATCATCGTCACCACCACGCCTTCGACCGAGCCGCTGATCAAGGCGGGTTTCGTTTCCGCCGGCCAGCACATCACGGCGATGGGCTCCGACGCCGAGCACAAGAACGAGATCGCGCCGGCAATCCTGCGCATGGCCGACCTCTATGTCGCCGACAGCGCCCGTCAGACGCGGCGGCTGGGTGAGCTGCATCACGCCATCGCGGCGGGCGTGATGGCCGCTGACGAAGAGGTGACCGAACTTGGCCAGATCATCGCCGGTAAACGGCATGGTCGGCGCTCGGCCAGCGACATCACCATCGCCGATCTGACCGGCACCGGCGTTCAGGATACGGCGATAGCTACGTTCGCCCGCGATCGGGCGCGGGTGGCCGGTTCCGGGGCCATTTTCGAAAGCTGATGCTGGCCAAGGCGTGATCCGGAAAAATGGGAACCGGTTTTCCGAAAGATCACGCCCAAACAAGAACGACGGGCCGGTTTCAACGAAGTTGAAACAGGCTCAAGGCCCAACAAACGAGGACCAAGAACAATGCAACCGAACCTGAGATTCTCGCGCGGCGAATATGCGGATCGCCTCGCCAAGACACGCAAAGCCATGGAGGTGAAGGGCGTCGATCTTCTTGTTATCAGCGACCCGTCCAACATGGCCTGGCTGACCGGCTATGACGGCTGGTCGTTCTACGTGCATCAGGCGGTTATCGTGCCGCCATCGGGCGAGCCGGTCTGGTACGGCCGTGGCCAGGACGCCAACGGTGCCAAGCGCACTGCCTATCTCGCGCATGACAACATCGTCGGCTATGCCGATCACTATGTGCAGTCGACCGAGCGCCACCCGATGGATTTTTTGGCCAGCGTGCTTGCGGATCGCGGCTGGGGCAAGCTGACAGTCGGCGTTGAGATGGACAATTACTGGTTCTCGGCCGCCGCCTTCGCATCGCTGCAGAAGCATTTGCCCAATGCCCGCTTTGTCGATGCCACCGCGCTGGTCAACTGGCAGCGCGCGGTGAAGAGCTCGACCGAGATCGACTATATGCGCAAGGCGGCTCGCATCGTCGAGGCGATGCACCAGCGCATCTTCGACAAGATCGAGGTCGGCATGCGCAAATGCGATCTCGTTGCCGAAATCTATGATGCCGGCACGCGCGGCGTCGACGGCATCGGCGGCGACTATCCGGCGATCGTGCCGCTGCTGCCGTCGGGTGCCGATGCCTCGGCGCCGCATCTGACTTGGGACGACAGACCGATGAAGCGGGACGAGGGCACCTTCTTCGAGATCGCCGGCTGCTACAACCGCTATCACTGCCCGCTGTCGCGCACCGTCTTCCTCGGCAAGCCGACGCAGGAATTCCTCGATGCCGAGAAGGCGACGCTGGAAGGCATGGAAGCGGGGCTGGCCGCGGCCAAACCCGGCAACGCCTGTGAGGACATCGCCAACGCCTTCTTCGCCGTGCTGAAGAAGTATGGCATCGTCAAGGACAACCGCACCGGCTATTCGATCGGACTGTCCTATCCGCCGGACTGGGGCGAGCGCACGATGAGCTTGCGTCCCGGCGACCGCACCGAACTCAAGCCCGGCATGACCTTCCATTTCATGACCGGCCTGTGGCTGGAAACGATGGGACTGGAGATCACCGAGTCCATCCTGATCACCGAAACCGGTGTGGAGTGCCTGGCCAATGTGCCGCGTAAGCTGGTGGTGAAGGATTGAGCCCGATGTCGAATCTACGCTCATCACCGGTCGCGCCGACCGTCGATTTCGACCGCGACGGCGTCCAGCACGGCTTCCTGCGCTTGCCCTACAGCCGCGACGATTCCGCGTGGGGCTCGGTGATGATCCCGATCTGCGTCATCCGCAACGGCAACGGACCGGCAGCTCTGCTGTCCGGCGCCAACCATGGCGACGAATATGAGGGGCCGCTGGCCCTCTACGATCTCGCCAGGACCCTCGATCCCAGGCAAGTCAGCGGCACGGTGATCATCGTGCCGGCAATGAACTATCCGGCCTTCCGCGCCGGCACGCGCACCTCGCCGATCGACAAGGGCAACATGAACCGCAGCTTTCCCGGCCGGCCGGACGGAACGGTGACCGAAAAGATCGCCGATTACTTTCAACGTGAGCTGCTGCCTCGCGCCGACATCGTGTTCGACTTCCACTCCGGCGGCAAGACGCTGGACTTCGTGCCGTTCTGCGCGGCGCACACTTTGCCCGACAAGGCGCTGGAACAGAAAGCCTTTGACGCGGTCGCGGCCTTTGCCGCTCCGTTCTCGATGCGCATGATCGAGATCGACGCCGTTGGCATGTACGACACGGCAGCCGAGGAGATGGGCAAGGTCTTCGTCAGCACCGAACTTGGCGGCGGCGGCACGTCGCGCGCGCAAACCGTGCGGATCGCGAGGCGCGGCATTCTCAACGTGCTGCGTCATGCCGGCATTGTAGATGGTGCGGTCGAGAAGACTCGAACCCAGTGGCTCGACATGCCGTCGGGCGATTGTTTCTCGTTCGCCGAAGACGACGGCATGATCGAAACCATGGTCGATCTCGGTGAGCCCGTCAAAGAAGGCTCGGTGCTGGCGCGCATTCATTCCACCGGCCGCACCGGCGTCGCTCCGCAGGAGATCCGGGCAAAAATGTCGGGCATGCTTGCGGCGCGGCATTTCCCCGGGCTGGTTAAGGCCGGCGACTGCGCGGCGGTGGTGGCTGTGCACGTCTGAGCGGCTCCGCCGGGGCCTGCTCCACCCGGTTCGGGTCCATCGTCACTTGTTCTGCGTCCGTCGCGGAGCCCTTCGGCGCGGCGGAAAGAAGCAGGATAGCGGGCGGAGTCGACATTGCAGGAGGATGTCACTATATAGCGGCGGCTTCGACCCGCGCGCCCGAGGGCAGCACCTCGAAGCAACTGTGAATGTGTAGTGTTTTGCGCCATCTATTGTGACGGAAATCGGCTCGGAAACCGGAAAAAAGCAAATAGAAACAGTGGCGCAGCGCTGGGTGTGACCCAGCCAACGGTACCGACCCCTCCAGAATCAGAAAATGCCCTTGACCCCTCGATTTCCTATGGCTCTGTGGACCTTGGACGGCATTGGCTTGCCGGCTGACCGCGACTCGGCTGGAATGGGGACATGCATCCTTTGCGGGATGTCGACGTTTATGATTACCAACCGGCTTTGCCGCCAGGGAACAGCAGTATGAGCGAACACGCCATCGAATTCTTGCGGGGATGGATCGGCGAAAAGGTCCATTGCCAATCCTCCCAGGCAAGGATCGACAAGCAGGCCGAAACCTTGGCCAAGGAGTGCGCCGCCGAGGCGGCCGAGGTCGGCATTCCGCTGGAGGATATCCAGGAAGAAGTCGGCGATATCCAGGAACTTATCGCATCCCGGCTTGAGGAAGCGGCCGAGGCCGAAGAAAGCCAGCAGGCCCCCAGAAAAGCCGCGGAATGATCAAAGCCGCCGAATGATCGCATAGCGGCGACATTGTTGCAGCGCGGGCTTCTGGCCCGCGTTTTTGTCTTCAGCCAAAGGTCTCCTTCAGCCC
>NZ_RZPI01000015.1:0-23627 GCF_003998715.1 Mesorhizobium sp. M7A.F.Ca.CA.002.15.2.1 | reverse complement strand
CTGACGCTTGCCGAAAAGATCGCCATCATGCGCGACGGCAGGGTCTGTTCGCATGGACCGACGACCGAACTCTACCGCCGCCCGCCAAACCGTTTTACGGCCGAGTTCCTCGGCCGCGCCAATCTTCTTCCGGTAACGGTTGCCGAGGCCGTCGGGTCGAAGGGATTTGCCACGGCAAGGCATGGTGACGCGCTGCTGACCGGCGCCGGCCGCAACGAGAAGGCCGGCGACAAGAGCCTGCTCTGTATCAGGCCGCAGCATCTCAGCCTGACCGCCGACAGCGACCATACCAACCGCATCGTGGGCACGCTCCAGGAAGTGCACTGGCAGGGCGAACTGACCCATCTCGTGCTCGACGTCGACGGCACGCCGGTGCGTGTCTCGGCGACCAGGCTGCCGATCGCCTTGCCCGAACCCGGCGCCAAGGTGCCGCTGTTCTTCGCGCCCGCCGACACCTCGCTTCTCCCGGAAGACGCCGGTGTCTGAGGCGGTCGCCATCCCTGCGCCGGCGATGAAGCTCTCGTCGGGTAAATTGTGGATAGTGCCACCGGCGGCCCTGCTGGCGCTGCTGTTCTTCTATCCGTTGGCACTGATTGCCCGCCAGGCCTTCCTCGACGACAGTGGCGTCGCCAATGTCGCCGAAGTCATCCGCGTGCTGCATTCGCGCTTCTTCCTCAACGCGCTGATCAACACGGTGTCGATCTCGGTCGCGGCGACGGCCGGATGTCTGGTCGTCGGCCTCGTGCTGGCGCTGATTCTGGCCTTCGTGCCGTTCCCCGGCAGCGGCTTCATCGCCCGGCTGATCGATACCTTCATCGCGCTGCCGACATTCCTGGTGACGCTTGCCTTCACCTTCCTCTATGGCTCCGCCGGCATGCTCAATGCCGGGCTGATGGAGACCTTTTCGCTGCCGCTGCCGCCCGTCGATTTCCTCTATTCCGCGTGGGGTGTGATCCTGGCCGAGGTCACTGTCTACACACCCTTCATCCTGCGGCCGCTGCTCGCCGCCTTTTCGCTGGTCGACCGTGGCCAGATCGAAGCGGCGAGCGTGCTCGGCGCGCGGCCGTTTCGCATCGTTCGCCAGGTGATCCTGCCGGCGGCAATCCCGGCACTCATCGCCGGCGGCAGCCTCTGCCTGTTGTTGACTGTCAACGAATTCGGCATCGTGCTGTTCATCGGCGCCAAGGGCGTCATCACCCTGCCGCTGCTGATCTATGGCAAGGCGATCCAGGAATCGGCCTATCAGGTCGCCTGTATCATCGCCGTCGTCAACATCGCGCTGTCGCTCGGCCTGTTTGGCCTCTACCGTTTCGCCGCCGGCCGGTTGGGAGCCTAGCCCATGCTGGTCTGGTCACGCTCCGGTCGTCTTGTCCTGTGGGTGCTCTTCGCACTGATCTTCGGCGTGCTGTTCCTGGCGCCGCTCGCGGTCATCCTCCTGTCCAGCCTCGCCGACCAGTGGAACGGCGTGCTGCCCAACGGCCTGACGACGGAGCACTACACCGATGTCATTTCCGGTGCCGCCGGCAGAGCGGTCAAGGCCAGCCTGGTCACCGGCTTCCTGGCCAGCGCGCTGGCGCTGGTCAGCGGCACCTGGGCGGCCCTGTCGCTGCGCCTCCAGGGCCATGCCTTGCGGCGGCTGCTCGGCCTTTTGTTCTTCATCCCAAGCGCGGTCCCTTCGGTGTCTGTCGGCCTTGGCCTGCTGGTTGCCTTCAGCCATCCGCCGCTGCTGCTCAACGGCACGATCGCGATCGTCATGATCGCGCATTTCGTGCTGATCTCGGCTTTCACCTTCGGCAATGTCTCGGCTGGACTGGCGCGGCTTTCGCCCGACTTCGAGCAGGTGGCATCGAGCCTCGGCGCTCGCCCGGCCTACCGGCTTTGGCACGTCACACTGCCCTTGCTCGCACCCTATCTGGTTGCCGCCTTCGGTCTCAGTTTCGCGCTGTCGATGGGGGAACTCGGCGCCACCGTCATGGTCTACCCGCCGGGTTGGGTGACGCTGCCGGTCTCGATCTTCAGCCTTACCGATCGCGGCGACATCTTTGCCGGTGCGGCACTGACAATGATCCTGGTCGTGGCGACGCTGGTTCTCTTGCTCGGGCTGGAGCGCATTACCAAGCGCGCTACCGGCTCGTAGGACTTTCCCGAGTCTCAGCCCTGCGCCGGCCTGCGTTCGACGATGTAGATGTGGTCTGCCGCCAGCACCACGTCGCCGCGCTGGTTGATCACCTCGCACCGCTCGATCACCCGTCCTGAACCCGGCCGCTTGGGATCGTCTTCCTTGACCGCGATGGTGGTGCGCGTGCGGATTGTGTCGCCGATGAACACCGGCTTGATGAAGCGCAGCCGGTCGTAGCCGTAGGAAAAGGCGACAGGGTTAACGACGCTCGCGGTCAGCCCGATGCCGACGGAGAACACCAGCGTGCCATGCGCGATGCGCTGGCCGAATGGCGTCGTCTTCATGTACTCGGCGTCCATGTGGTGCGGAAAGAAATCGCCGGTGTGGCCGGCATGGACGATGAAGTCGGTCTCGGTGATGGTGCGGCCGCTTGTTAGGCGCGACGCGCCAATCTCGTAATCCTCGAAATACTTGATCTGTTCCATCAGGGTCTTTCCGCGATCGGCGTCGCCGGTGCCGCGCTCGACTGGTAGGCGGCCTCGACCAGCGCCATCGTGCTCCAGGCATCTTCGACGGGGCTTATCAGCGTATCATCTTCTCCGGTCGCAAAGCGCTGGACATTGGCCATGCGGCCGACGAAGGCATCGGGAAACCACTCGCCGGCCAAGGGCACGGCGATCCAGCCCGTTCCGCCCTTCGGACAGATCTCCAATACATCCGGTTCGCCTGTGGGATAATCGAGGTTGAGACCCAGCTTGAGATAGGCGGCACCCTCTGTGCCGCAGATGCGGAACTCGCAGGCCTGATGCCGGCGACCGAATTTGTGGTCGTGGTTGATCGACAGCGCGCAACGCACGGTGTCGCCATAGTCGAGAATGGCGCTGGTGCGCGTCTGCGCCACCTTATGGTTGGGATGGCCGAGCGTCTTGGCGTGCACGCCTCTGGGGTCGCCGAGCAACTGCCGGATCAGGTCGAGATAGTGGATCGAATGCATGGCGATCTCGACGCGCGGCGCCTTGAGCAGGAATTCCCAAAGCTCCCATGGTGTCGCCAGCGCCAGCCAGGCGTCGAAGTCGACGATCTCGCCGAGCCAGCCCTTGCCGATGGCATCCTTCAGCGCCAGCATCATTGGCGCGAAACGCAATTGGAAGTTCACCGCCGCGTGCAGCCTCCTGGCGCGGCAGATTTCGAGGATCGCGGTCGCCTCGGCAAGATTGCTGCCCATCGGCTTCTGGATCAGCGCCACCGCGCCGTCAGGCAAGGACTTCAGCACATCGGCATGATGCGACGGCGGGGTGGCAAGGTCGAAGATCGCGCCCTCGACAGCAGTCGCTTCTTCGACCGAGCCAAAGGCCGTCACGCCCCATTGGCTGGCCAGCTTTTCAGCCCTGACATGATCAGGATCATAAAGCCCGGCAACCGGAAAGCCGGCCTTCCGGTAGGCTGGGAAATGCGCGTCGCCGACGATCGATCCCGCGCCGAAGGTGACGATCGGCCGGGGTCTTGAGGGTTTTGGCCAGGATTGAACGAGCAAGGCAGGGTCGAAGCCGCCTTCAGTCATGATGGAAGACCTCATCCATCTCGGCCCACCACTCGCCCTCCTTGCGGGTCGCCAGCGGCTCCTGGCAGGGCATGCAGACGGCCCACCATTCCTGCGTCTTCGGGTCGGCCGCCATCTTGGCCATGTCGGCGGCATAGTCGGTGCCGTGGTATTCAAAATAGGAAAACAGCAGGTTCTCCGGCCGCTTCAGGTAGATCGAATAGTTCTTGATGTTGCAGGCCGAGATCATGGTCAGCACGCCGGGCCAGACGGCGGCATGGAGCCGAACATACTCATCGACCTTTTCCGGCTTCAGTCCGAGAATCATCCCCATCCGCTGCATATCAGTCTCCTATTTCGTGATCGCCGTGGTGAATTCGGCGATGCTCATGGCCTTGACCGCGTCCCAGTCCCAATCGATGCCGATGCCCGGTTCGTCGGGCGCCAGCGCCTGGCCATCTTCGATGCGCATGCGCTTGCCGGTCAACTGGTCGAGCTGCGGAATGTACTCGACATATCGGCCGTTCTGAACAGCGCAGGTCAGGCTGACATGCAGTTCCATCAGGAAATGCGGGCAGACCGGAATGTCGAAGGCCTCTGCCGCGTGCGCAATCTTGAGCCAGGGCGTGATGCCGCCGATACGGCCGACATCGACCTGCACGATCGAGCAGGCGCCTTTCTGCATGTACTCGCGAAAATGGCGGAGGGAGTAGAGCGACTCGCCGATGGCGATCGGCGTCGGCGTCGAGTTCGACAACCGCACATGCCCGTCGATGTCGTCGGCCGGCAGCGGTTCCTCGATCCAGGCGAGGTCGAGCTCACGCAGCCTCGCAGCGCGCCGGATCGCTTCGTCGACCGAAAACCCCTGATTGGCGTCGGTCATGATCTCGTAGCCGTCGCCGACCGCCTTGCGCACCGCCGACAGGCGGGCAAGATCCTCCGACCCGTGCGGCCTGCCGATCTTGACTTTCGAGCCGCGAAATCCCTTCGCCTTGGCGGCCAGCGCATCGTCGACCAGCGCCTGCGTCTCGATGTGCAGCCAACCGCCTTCGGTGGTGTAAAGCGGACAACGATCCTTGGCGCCGCCGGCCAGTTTCCACAAAGGCAGGTTTTGCTTCTTGGCCCGCAGATCCCAGAGTGCTGTATCGATGGCGGCGATCGCGATGGCGGTGATGGCACCGATGGTCGTGGCATGGGTGGCGAATTCGAGATCGTGCCAGATCGCCTCGATCATGTCGGGATCGCGGCCGATCAGGCGCGGCACCAGATGGTCCGAGAGCAGCCGCATCACCGACGAACCGCCGGTGCCGATCGTGTAGCTGTAACCGGTGCCGACCGCACCGTCGGAATCGGTGATCGTGACGATCGGCGTTTCCTGACTGACGAAGCTCTGGATCGCGTCGGTGCGCTTGACCTTGGGCACAAGGTCCACCATGCAAAGGTCGACTTTCTCGATTCTGGCCATGCCGATCAGCTCCGCAGTGTCTTTCCGGTCTCAGTGGCAAACAGATGCGCCTGCGACATGTCGAGGCTCATGGCGACCCGCTCGCCCGGCCGCAGTGGCCTCGGGTTCAGCATGCGCGACACCCAGTCCGTGCCGTTGAATTCAACGAACACCAGCGTCTCGTTGCCGAGCGGTTCGGTGACCGTGATCGGCAGCTCGATCTGGTGGACATCGGCCGCGCCACCGGAACTGATGCCATGGCCGGTCGGGTAGATGTCGTCCGGCCGCAGCCCGAACACCACCTTGTCGCCGGTCGTGACATTGGCCTTGAACTGAGCGGGCAGCGGCAGCCTTTCGCCGCTGGCGAAAACCATCTGGCCGTCATCGATCGTCGCCTCGTGCAGATTCATCGGCGGTGAGCCAATGAAGCCGGCGACGAAGCGCGTCGCGGGCCGCCGGAACACCTCGTCGGGCGTGCCGACCTGTTCGATATGACCGTCGCGCATGATGACGATGCGATCGGCAAGCGTCATCGCCTCGACCTGGTCGTGGGTGACGTAGATCACTGTCGACTGCACCTTGGCATGCAGCTTCTTGATCTCGGTGCGCATCTGCGTGCGCAATTTGGCGTCGAGATTGGAAAGCGGTTCGTCGAACAGAAACACATCGGGGTCGCGCACGATGGCGCGGCCCATCGCGACGCGCTGGCGCTGACCGCCGGACAGTTGCGACGGGCGGCGGTCGAGCAACGTGTCGAGGCCGAGGATGGCCGAGGCCTCGGCGACGCGGCGGTCCATGTCTTCTTTGGCGGCGCCGGCGATCTTCAGGGAGAAGCCGAGATTCTCGCGCACCGTCATGTGCGGATAGAGCGCATAGGATTGGAACACCATCGAGATGTTGCGCGAGCGTGGCGGCAAATCGTTGACGATGCGTCCGCCGATCTCGATCGAGCCGGCGCTGATTTCCTCCAGCCCGGCGATCATGCGCAGCGTCGTCGACTTGCCGCAGCCGGACGGGCCGACCAGCGCAATGAACTCGCGGTCGGCAATGTCGAGATCGATGCCGTGCACGATCCCAATAGTGCCGTAGCGCTTGGTCAGCTTGGTGAGGGTAACGGTTGCCATGGGATCAGCCTTTCACCGCGCCGGAGGTCAGGCCGCCGACAAGGTGTTTCTGGACTATGTAGGTGAGGGTGAGCGCCGGGATGATCATCACCACGGCCAGCGCGCACATGCCGCGCCAATCGATGGTGAACTCGGCCGTGTAGTCGAGCAGGCCGACCGGCAGCGTCTTGGCGCTCACCGAGCGGGTCAGCTGCGAGGCCAGCGCGAACTCGTTCCAGCAGGTCAGGAAGGCGAAGATCGCGGCCGACGCAATGCCCGGTCCGGCGAGCGGAAACTCGACCTGCCAGAACGCCTGCCAGCGGGTGCAGCCATCGATCTGCGCTGCTTCCGCGAGGTCCTTGGGCACCTGGCGGAAGAAGCCGTCGATCAGCCAGATGGTGAACGGCACGTTGAGCGCGACATAGGCGAGGATCAGCCCGAAATGGGTGTCGATGATGCCGAGCCGCACATAGAGGAAGAACAGCGGCAGCGAGAGCGCGATGCCCGGCACGGTGCGCGTCAGCATCAGGCCGAGGAAGACGCTCGATTTACCGCGAAAACGATAGCGGGCGAACGCATAGCCGCCTGCCATGCCGATGGCCACCGCAATCACCGTCGAGGTCACCGAGATGATCAGCGAGTTGCGGAAATATTCAATCACCGGGATGCCGCCCTTGCCGATGCCTGAGAACATCGCGACATAGGCGTCGAACGAAATCTCCTGTGGGATCCACACCGGTGGCTTTGCCATGATCTCGACCGTCGGCCGCAGCGACGACAGCACGATCCACAGGCCCGGCAGGCAGATGGTCAGCATCGCCAGGAACAGGCCGATGCGATAGATGATGCCGAGCAGCCGGCGCTTCAGGCGGGCGGAAGAATTCTCGTCCATCTTCACCACTCCGCACCGATCTGCGTGCGCGCCGCGGCGAGCTTGTTGAAGAAGTAGACGGTGAAGGCGATCGACAGCAGGATCGAAAAATAGGCCATGGCGTTGGCCATGCCCATGCGCCCGTCGCTGTAGGCGGTGCGGGCCACCAAGGTCCATAGCAGTTCGGTGCGGCCAGCCGGTCCGCCATCGGTCATGATCTTGACGATGTCATAGGCGCGCGCCACGTCGAGCGAACGGATGGTCATGGCGATGTAGGCGAAGGGCATGACGAATGGCCACGTCACATAGCGGAATGTCTGCCACGGCGTGCAGCCGTCGACCCGCGCCGCCTCGATCGGCTCCTTGGGCATGGCGAGCAGGCCGGCGAGGATCAGGATGGCGAAGATCGCCGTCGACGACCAGATCTCGGCGATCGAGATGGCGATGAAGGCGAGATGGCCCTCGATCAGCCACGGTATGGCGTCTCGCGTGATGCCGAGCGACTGCAGCGCATTGTTCACCAGGCCGATATTGTCGTTGAACATGAACTTGAATTGGAAGCCGACCAGGATCGGCGAGAACATCATCGGAAACATCATCAGCGTGCGCAGGATGCGCTGGCCGCGCGTCGCCTTCTCGACCAGCATGGCGAGGCCGAGCCCGAGCAGCATTTCGAGATTGAGCGCGATGGTCAGCAGCAGAACCGTGCGGCCGAAGGCCCACCAGAAGTCGGTGTTGGACAGGATCGAAAGATAGTTCCGGATGCCGATGAAGACGTAGAACGTTTCGGGCCGCGTCAGGCGGAACGGGGTGAAGCTCGAATAGAGCGACAGAAGCAGCGGCACCACCACCACCGCCGCCAGCACGATCATGGCCGGAAGCAGCAGCAGGAATGGCGCGGATGGCTTGAAGCCCTTCATCAGAATCCTTGAGTGTTTGTATTTGGACGGCGGTGCGTTGGCTGGGCGCGAAGGGTTAGCGTAAACCGCTGGCATCCCGCGCAACGCGATCGCCTCCCCCATTGCTGATGGGGGAGGCAGCCCTGGGAGCCGTTGCTAGAGCTTGCCGGCGTCCTGGAGGATTTGTGTCGCCTTGGCGGCGGCTTCATCCAGTGCCTGCTTCGAGGTCTTGTCGCCGAGGATCGCCGCCTGCAGCTCGGGATAGACGGCGTTCGAGATCTCGATCCATTCAGGCGTCTGCGGCACGGCGAAGGCGTGCTTGGCCTCTTCCTGGAAAGCGGTAAGAACCTCCTTCTTGTAAGGATCGTTTTCGGCCTGCTTCAGGTCCCAGTCCCAGACCGCGGTGCGGGTCGGCAGCGGACCGGCGGCGGCCTCGAGCTTCTGGCTGTCCTCGTTGGTCAGCCACCAAACCAGGGAAGCCGCGGCCTCCTTGTTCGGGCAGTTCTCGGTCACCGAGAAGCCATGGAAGCCGGACCAGCCGGTGCGCTTGCCGGACGAACCCTTCGGCGCGACTTTGACGCCGACATTGCCGGCGACCTTCGACGACTTCGGATCGTTGAAGAAGCCGGCCCAGCCCGGCCAATCCAGGTTGATGGCGACAGTGCCGGACGCAAAGCCTTGGCCGAGATCGTCCCAGAGATAGTTGGTGGTGCCGGCCGGCACGGCCTTGGCCTTGTAGAGGTTGACGAACCAGTCGAGCGCCCGGATGCCGGCCTCGGAGTTGAAGACCGGCTTGCCGTCCTTGTCGAGATATTCGCCGCCCTCGGCGACGACCATCTCGTAGAAGCGGCCGTTGATCGCCTCTTCCTTGCCGGCGAACTGGGTGCCGTAGAAATTGGGCGGGTTGGCGAAGAACTCGGCCTGGTCGGTGACTTCCTTCCAGGTGTCCGGCGGCACCAGATCATAGCCGTATTTCGCCTTGAACTTGGTCTTGTTGTCGGCGTTCTCGTACAGGCTCTTCTGGTAGTAGAGCGCCGAAACGTCGAACTGCGCGCGCGGCAGCATCTCCAGCTTGCCGTCGATGGTAGCCGACTTGATGGTCGACGGCACGAAGGCGTCGATCTCTTCCTTCGGCAGCAACTTGCTGAGGTCGGTGTAGAGGCCGGTATATTGCGGCGCGAAGGAGGAATGGTTCCAGCCGACGCACCAGTTGGTGCTGCCCGAGGCGATGTCGGACTTGAGCTCCTTGTCGATATCGAAGCCGTTCTTCTTGGTCAGGATGTTGACCTTGGCGCCAGTCGCCTTCTCCCATTCCGGGATCCGTTCGTAGAGCTTTTCATATTGCTGGCCGCCGATCAGCTTCACGTCGACGGTCACGCCTTCGAACTTGCCGGGCAGGTCGCCGGCAAGGGCTGCGCCTGCACCAAATGCAAGCAACAATGCACCGGCGGAGACGCCGGAAAGCAGTCTGTTCATTGGTATCCTCCCTGGGTGCGCCTTGGCCGGCGACCGCAACTCGTCTGATGACAAGAAGTGCTACATTCATATACAAACAAAACATTCATAGACACGTCAAGGCGAAATTTGTTTCCGCCGCGCACGTTCCTGCGTATATGACGGGCGAAATTCACTGGAGGATGAGCCCATGGACGACAGCGAAGACGAGCGCTATCGCGCACCGGCGCTCGACAAGGGGCTCGATATCCTTGAACTGCTGGCGGGCGTCGACGGTGGCCTGACCCAGGCCGAAATCGCCAAGAAACTCGACCGCAGTCCCAACGAATTCTATCGCATGCTGGACCGGCTGGTGCGGCGTGGCTCCGTCACGCGCCTCGACGGCGACCGCTATTCGCTGACGCTCAAGCTGTTCGGCCTGGCACAGCTGCACGCGCCGGTACGGCGGCTGGTCTCCTATGCGACGCCGCTGATGCGTGAGCTTGCCGAGACATCGCAGCAGGCCAACCAACTCGTTGTTTTTGATCGTGGTTCTGCCGTCGTCATCGGTCAGCAGGAAGCACCGAACTACTGGGGCATATCGATCCGGGTCGGCTCCCATATCAGTCTATTCGATACTGGCTCGGGACATGTGCTGCTCGCCTTCCGCTCACCGGAAGAGCGCCAGATGATGATTTCCGAACACGTCCGCAGCACCGACAAGACGGCACAATCGAGCGAGTTCTTCACCCGTCTCGACCAGATCCGCGACCGTGGCTACGAGATGATGGCTTCGATGCAGACAGCCGGCGTCTTCAACCTGTCGGCCCCGGTGCGCAGTTCCGACGGCAAGGCGATCGCCGCGCTGTCGATTCCCTACATCACGGTGGTCAACGCGCCTTCCGCACCCGATATCACCAGGACAATCGAACTGTTGCTGGCAACGTGTGAAAAGCTGTCGCACCTTGCTGGATCAGCAGTCGGCTCATCGGTGTGAATTCTTATTTGAATGAAGAATTCTCTCGTGAGATGATTTGAAAAGCCAGAGGGAGGAGCCTCGCCATGATCATCGACACCCATCTTCACCTCATCGATCGCTCGGCCCTGCGCTATCCCTGGCTCGCCGGCGTGCCGGCGCTCAACCGCGATTTCTCTTATGAAGACTACGCGACGGAGGCGCAGCGTGTCGGCGTCGAGCGCGTGCTGCATATGGAGGTCGATGTCGATCCGGCCGACATCGAAGCCGAGACGGCTCGTGTGGAAGGACTGTCACGGCAGCCCGGCAGCATGCTGGCCGGGGTGATCGCGTCCTGCCGTCCTGAGGAAGGAGACTTCGCGGCCTATCTCGAACGGCAGCGGGCAAACCCGTTCGTAAAGGGCTTTCGCCGCGTCCTTCATGTCGCGCCCGACGAGCTCTCGGAAGGTGCGGTGTTCCGCGACAGCATCAAGCGGCTTGGCGGCACCGGCCTGACCTTCGATCTCGTCGTGCTGCCGCACCAGATTCCCAAGGCTATCGTGCTTGCCGACCTGGCACCCGATGTGACGTTCGTCCTCGACCATTGCGGCGTGCCCGACATCAAGGGCAACAGGGAACATCCATGGCGCGAGCATATGAGCGAGATCGCCCGGCGCCCGAATGTCATGGCCAAGATTTCCGGTGTCGTCGCCTATGCCGATGCCGGCAGCTGGACGGTCGAGACGTTGCGGCCGTACGTCGAGCACACCATCAATTCATTCGGCTGGGACCGCGTCGTCTGGGGCAGCGACTGGCCGGTCTGCACGCTAGGCGGCGGCCTGTCGACCTGGGTGGCGGCGACCCATGCATTGCTCTCGGGCTGCAGCATTGCCGAGCGCGACAGGCTGTTGTCCGGCAATGCCCGCAAGCTGTGGCGGCTCGACTGACAGGTCCTTTCAGATGGTTGCCGAGACGTGCCGTTCGCGGCCATAGAGCGAAACCAGCAGCACGATGACGAAGCCGAGCGCGGCCTGCACTGCCGCGGGCTGGAAGCCGAGGCCGATGAGCAGCGTGTTGATCTCGGTCAGCACCAGCACGCCGGCGATCGTGCCGAGATAGCTGCCCCGGCCGCCGACCAGTGCTGCGCCGCCGACGACGACCGCTGCGATGGTCTGGAACAGATAGGGCTGGCCGACATCGCCATAGGCCGAGCCGGTGAAGCCGAGCAGCAGCACGCCCGCGACAGCGGCGAAGAAGGCGCTTGCTGCATAGGTGATGACCCACATGCGAACCGGGTCGATCAGCGCCAGCGGCGCCGCTCCCGGATTGCTGCCCAACGCATAGAGCCGGCGGCCATAGGGCGTCCGCTCCAGCACCAGCACGACCAGCGCCGCCAGCACGACCAGGCTCGGCACCAGCCACGGCACCGGCAGCGGGCCGGCCGATCCGCCGATCGAGACGAAGCTGGAAACCGCTTGTGGCGCGGAGCCTGACGGGAAGCCGGCTGTCCACAGCAGCACCAGCCCTTGCACGACCATGCCGATGCCGAGCGTGACGATGAGCGGCTGGATGTCGAGGCTGCGCGAGATCAGCCCGTTCAGCCCGCCGATGACGAGCGCCAGCGCGCCGACCAGGCCGCAGACGAGAAAAAAGTTCCAGCCATCGCCATAAAGCTGCGCAGCCACGACATTGGCAAAGCCGATGACGAAGGGGATCGAAAGGTCAATGCCGCCCATGATGACGACCAGCGTCTGGCCAATCGAGGCCACGGCGAGCAGCGAGGCGAGCACCAGCATGGCCCGTATCGCAAACGGCGCCGAGTAGCCGGGAATGAGAATTGTGCCGGCAAGGTGCAGAAGGGCGGCGACGCAGAAGGCGCCGACGACACGGGCGTTGGTTGTCGCGAAGAGGTTTTGGCGCAAAACCATGTCAGCGTCTCCCCATGGCAAGACGTTCCTGCAGCGCTGTCAGCATCACCGCCAGCACCAGGATCGCGCCGTAGGCGATCTGCAGCACGAAGGTCGAGACGTTGAACGTCGTCAGCACGCTCTGCAGCAGGAAGATGTCGATGGCGCCGATGGCGGCACCCGCCACGCCACCACGGCCGCCGGCCAGGCTGACGCCGCCGAGCGCTACGGCGGCGATGGCGATCAGCGTGTAGGTCGGCCCTATGTTGGGGTCGGCGGAGCCGATCAGCGCGGTCAGCATCAGCCCGGCGCATCCGCCGAGGATGCCGGTCATGACATAGGCGATGAAGCGCACGCGCGTGACATCGACACCGGCGGTGTAGGCGGCGCGGTCGTCGCTGCCGACCGCCATAAGCTGGTCGTAGTATGGTGTGCGCCGCACCAGCCACCAGGCAATGAACATCAGTGCCAGCGGCAGCATCGACAGCGGGCCGGACAGCGCCTTAAGCCAGGCCGGCGCTGGGCCGATCGGCGCCGGCAGGATTGTCAGCGTCACGCCGGTCAGGATCAGATAGGTGCCGAGCGTGGCGACGATCGGCTGAATGCGCACGATTGTCGCCAGGAAGCCGTTCGCCGCGCCCACCAGCGCGCCGACGAGCAACGCCGCCGGAACGAGCACCAAGGGCGACGAGATGCCGGTGCCGAGGAACAGCACCTGGATCGTCAAAGCGTTGACAAAGCCCATCAATGGCCCAACCGAGATGTCGATTCCGCCACGCCCGGCGAGGATGACAGGCGTGGAGGCGATGGCAGCACCGATCAAGGGCGCCGCCAATCCGACCAGCGCCCCCCAGGAACCCGGCTGGAATCGTCCCGGGCTGAGGATGAGATTGACCGCAAGCAGCACGACCAGCAGCACGACGGCGAAGCCGAAATTTCGCCCAAGGGACAGGAGGCGCGCAACAGGGCTCATGCCGCACGTCCGAACATGGCTGATATCACGCCGTCGGTGGTGAGGGCGTTGCCGGCGATCTCGGCCGCGACTTCATTCTCACGGAACACCAGCACGCGCTGGCACAGGAGAAGAATCTCCTCGATTTCGCTGGACAGGATGACGAGCCCCATGCCGTCGGCCGCCAGCCCGCGAAACACGTCGTAGAGAACATGCCGCGTCGCCACGTCGACGCCACGCGTCGGATCGTTGAGGAGCAGGATCGCGGGCTCCAGCGCCAAGGCCCGCGCCAGCAGCACCTTCTGCTGGTTGCCGCCCGACAAAGTGGTGATCGTGGCATCGGGCCGGGGTGCGGCGATTGACAGTTTTTCGCGGTAGATGTCGTAGCGCGCCTTGCGCGCCGCCGGGCTGATCAGGCCGAGCCGTGTGTCGCGCGACAGAGTCGAAACGGCGAAGTTGTCGAGCACCGACTGCGTCGGGAAAATGCCGTTGGCGCGTCGGTCGCGCGGCAAATAGGCGATGCCGCTGGCGACAGCCTTGCGAAACCCGGTGATCTTACGGGACGCATCCGATGCACCGAGCTCGATCGAGCCGCCATGCGGCGGTTCCAGGCCAGCAAGCATCTTGAGAAACAGCTCCTGGCCATGACCATCGAGGCCGGCAAGCCCGACGATCTCACCCGGAGCGATTGCCTGCGTGATCGGGCTGGCGCCGGGCGCGATGACGAGTTCGCGAACGGCAAGACCACCAAAATCGAGAGCGGTGCGATCAGCCATGCGCAAGCTCCGCGGCGGTACGTGGCGCCATTGTCTTGAGAAGCTCAGCCGGCGTCGAAGCGCCGCGCTCTTCGGTGCGCACCACGCTGCCGCCCCGCAGGATCGAGATGCGATCCGAAAGCGACATCACCTCGTCCATGCGGTGGGTGATGAACAGGATCAGGCAGCCCTCGCCGGCAAGCGCACGCATCAACGAAAAAACGGATTCGCGATCGGCGAAGTCGAGCGCGGCGGTGACCTCGTCGAGGATCAGGATCTTTGGGTTGCGCACGATCGCGCGAGCAAGGACGACCAATTGCTGCGCGGCGAGCGGCAGCAGGCCGGCTGGCATGTCGAGAGGGACGTCGGTGACCGCGAAGCGCTTAAGCGCAGCTTTCGCCCGGTCACGGCGCTCGTTGCGGGGCACAGCGCGCCGGACCAGCCCGTCGAGGCCGAGCAGGATGTTGTCGGTCACGCTGCGATCCGGCGCGATCAGCACCTCCTGGAACACCGTGGCGAAGCCTTGCGCCTGGAAGGCCGAGGGGTTGGCGCCCGAGAACGGCTTGCCGTGCAGGAGGATCGCGCCGCTGTCCGGCTGGACGATGCCGGACAACAGCTTGACCATCGTGCTCTTGCCCGAACCGTTCTCGCCCAGGATGGTGTGGATGGTTCCCGCCCGAAACGCGATCGATGCGTCCGCGAGCGCGATCGTCTCGCCATAGCGTTTGGATATGGTTTTGACTTCAAGCATGTCGCATTTCGATGCTGGCAGGCCGGCTCCCCGAAAGGAGCCGGCCTGTTGAGAGATTAGCAGGCGTCACTTTGCACAGGCATCGGGCACCTTCGAATAGTCCCAGCCCTTGGTTGGCGCCGGGTTCGAGAAATAGGCGTCGAGCCATTCCTCCGGCATCGGATCTTTCGGCGGGATCGGGAAGATAGACACGGCGTCCGTCGTCATGCAGTCCTTGTACCAGGCACCGAGATCGGCGGTGTGGACAGGCGGGATCGGGATCAGCAGCGTGTTCAGCTTCGGCTTCTGCCCGTCGAGCATGCGCTCGCCGACGCGGAACAGCGTCTGCGCGGTCCAATGCGGCAGCACCGCATGGCCTTCGAAGCGGTACTTGTCGGGGTTGGCCTTCCAGTAGCCCAGCGCATCGCCGGTGATCGAGCCGGTGATCAATGGTGCGGGCCGGCCGGCTTCTGCGAAGGCTTCGGCGACGACGCGGCTTTCGCTGCCTGTCGTCCACACTGCATCGATCGGCGCCGGGTTGGTGGCGATCGCCTGCAGCACCACGGTCTTGGTGACGTTGGCTGTCCAGTTGCCATTGACATTGCGCGAGATCTTCAGCTTCGGATTTTCAGTCAGCGCCTTGTCCGCGCCCTGGCGCTCCTGCACCACGATCGGGTGTCCGGCGATGCCTTCGACCAGAAGGATGCTGGCGCCGTCCGGCTGCGCCTTGCCGATCGCCGCCATCATGTCGTAGCCCCAGCGCGCATAGTTGGAATCGACATTGATGGCGTTCGGGCTGGTCACCGAACCGGCAGCGGTGATGAACGGAATGCCGGCTTTGGCGGCAGCGTCGATCGCATCATCGAGTGCCGTCGCCGAGCCCGGGATCGAGGTGATGATCGAGCACTTCTTGTCGATGAAGGCGCGGATCTGGTTGATCTGCTGGCTGGCGTCATTGTTGGAATCAGACACCTCGAAGCTGGACACCGTTCCGTCGGCGATCAGCCCGTCGACGAGACGCTTCAATTCCTTGGTCACCGTGACCCGCCACGGATTGCCCTGGTAGGATTCCGAGTGGCACCATTTCCACGGTTTCGGCGGCGCTGTGAAATTGTCCCAGGCCGAAGGCAGCACCTTCTGCGGCGCGCCGTCATATTGCGCCTTGAGTTCGGTCGGCAGCCCGCCGATGACGCCTTGCACATCCTGCGCAAAGGCGGTCGTTGCAAGCGAGGCAAGCGCGGTTGCGGCCAGCAGGCCGCGGATCATTCCTGTCATCTCGTTCTCCTCCGTTCGGTTTGGTTCAGGCTCCTCCACCGGCAGCGCCGGACACCTGCACCGGGGAACTCTCCCGAAACAGGCGATTGAGATCGGCAACAACCTGTCGGGCTTGATGCCGGGAGGTCATGCCGGAAAGGATGCGTTCGGATGCTGCTTGCTGGAAAGTCATGTAGCCGTCGTGGCGCGGCCGCACCCATGCACCCTCCAGCGTCGCGCGCGTATCCCGATAGAAGTCGCCGGTCGCTTCATTGACAGCCTGGTCCTCCCAGGCCGCTGCATGGCCGGGCTGGCCGCCGGCGGCGGCATAGGCGCCACGCTGGACATCGCCGCTCGCGACCCAATAGGCGAAGTCGATCGCGGCATCCCTGGCTTTGGAAAAGGCTGATACGGCTATGCCGGTGCCGCCAAGCGCCGAACCGACCGGGCCGCCGGAACCGATGACCGGAACATCGGCAAAGGCCAGCCGGTTCGCCCGAAAGCCAGCCGTCGCATAGGAAACGTAACCATAGATCAGTGGCGCGCAGACGAACCTGGAACCGGCCTCCGCCATACGTTCGGAGACGGCAATCGGGTCCATCTCGAAACACGCGGGATCGACCAGCGCTGCGATCTCGCGCATTGCCTCGAAGACTTGGCTACCGATCTCCACATCGATCAGATCGTCGGATGGATCGGTCGTGCAGGCATGCCCGAGATTCCCGGCAAGCGTGTAGAACACCATCAACACGTGAGGCGGCCGCAGCGGCAGCAGCACGCGGCCTTGCCGGGCGAGATCGAGCACCTCGCTCCAGCGCGCCGGTGGCGCACCGATCGCATCCGGACGCCATGCCTGGACCTGCGTTGCCGCATCGATCGGGAAAGCCCATTGCCGTCCTTGCCAGTTGTAGCTCGGATAGGACTGGCCGATGCTGCCCGAGGCAAGGGCCGTGCGTTCCGCCTCGCGTCCGGCGACATCCAGCGGCTCCAGGCAGCCTTCGGCCGTGATCTGGCCGACATGCGGATGGTCGATGACGATGAGGTCATAGGCGCGCGCCAGTTCTTCGACCGGGAAGGATTCGAAGTCCTGCAGCGAGCGCTTGTCCCATTCGATGGCAATACCGGTCTTCTGCTGCCACAGCGCCGAGCAGGCGACCATCGGATCATAGCCACGCGGATGGCTCCAGGTCATGCCTTTGAGCTTGGGCGAACTCACAGGCCGAACTCCGCGCGGATGGCGGCACTGTGCTCGCCGATGCGGGGCGCCGCCCGATCGGCCTTGGCTCTTATGCCATCGACCCGGAGCGGCGAACTGGTGGTGAGGATCGAGACATCGTCCTCGCGCGTCACAGTCTGCAGCATGCCGAGGGAATGGAACCCTTCGCTCGCCAGCATCTCCGGCCAGGTCAGCACTTTGGCGCACCAGATGTCGGCCGGCTCGAGGATATCAAGCCACTCGTCGATCGTCTTGGTGGCGATCCGCTGTGCGATGATCGCCTTGATGTCGTCACGCGCGGTGAACCACGACGCAGGCTTGTCGCGATAGGGTGCGAGTTCGCTGAGCGACAGGAGATCGGCCAGCTTGGGAATCGGCGTCATGGCGATGGCGAGGTATCCGTCCTTGGCCGGGTAAACACCGTAAGGCGCCGACAGATAGGCATGCGCGCTGCGGAAGCTGGAGCGCCTGGGCAGCCGGCGGCCGTCATTGAGATGCGTCGTCAGCACCTCGAACTGGAAATCGACCAGCGCTTCCAGGAGACTGGTTTCGATATGGCTGCCCTGGCCGGTGATGCCGCGCCGCACGAGTGCGGCCAGAATGCCCTGCGCGCAGGCGGCACCGGCCAGCATGTCGCCGATGGCAAGACCGAACGGCACCGGCCCTTGGTCCTCATCGCCGTTCAGCCACATCACGCCGGAGCGCGCCTGCGCCAGCAGGTCTTGGCCGGGTCTCTTGACCCATGGTCCGTCTTCGCCATAGCCGCTGATCGAGGCATAGACCAGCCGCGGATTGATCTTGCGGACCGCCTCATAGTCCAAGCCGAGCCGCTCGATGACGCCCGGCCGGAAATTCTGGATCAGCACATCGGCCTTGGCCAGAAGGCCGCGCAACGCCTCGAGATCGGTCTCGTTCTTGAGGTCGATGGCAAGACTTTCCTTGGCCCGGTTGATGGCATGGAAGATGGTGGAATCGCCGCCGATCTCGGTGTCGCTGAGATAGAGCCGGCGCGACAGGTCGCCGCCATCCGGACGCTCGATCTTGATGACGCGGGCGCCGAGATCGAGCAGCCTGAGTGAGCAATAGGGCCCGGACAGGAACTGGCTCATGTCGACGACGACGAGACCGGCGAGCGGCAATTCGGCTGCTGCCGGCATGCTATTTCTCCGTCTTGCCGACGAAGTCGGCCGGGTTGCGGTACTTCACCGTCTGCAGATGCTCGCAATAGAGAACCAACTCGCCTTCGCCCTTGAACACCTCATAGCTGGCGCGGATCAGCCCCATTTCCTTGTAGCGGGGCTTCTTGTCGAGGTTGGAGCGGATCGAATAGATCGTGTCGCCAATGAAGACGGGTTTTATGAAGCGGAGCTTGTCGTAGCCATAGGAGAAGGCATTGACGCAGTTGGTGGCGACCAGCCCCAGGCCAGCCGAAAAGACAAAGGCGCCGGCGATCAGCCGCTTGCCGAAAATGCCTTCGTTCTCGGCAAACATCTGGTCCTGCACATAGGGGTGGATGTCGAGCACCAGCGTGTTGAACAAATGGCTGTCGCCTTCGGCCATTGTGCGCCGCAACGAGCGGATCTTCTGGCCGACGGGCCAGTCCTCGTAGAACCAGTTTTCGGCATTCCACACCGGCAGCGCGGCGTGATCTCCGGGCATGTTCTTGGGATGCGTCGAGGCGACGCCGACGGTAGGTGCGAAATCGTTCATGGTCGGCACCGCCAGACCTGCATGGGGCACGTCACAGCTGTCGGAAAACGCATCAAGGCGTCGAAATACAAGACGTCTCCTCCCGTCAATCTTCTTTTGTAAATAGTATTTTCACATATGGGGTTGCGTTGCAAGCGTGAACAGGCGAAATTTTGGCTGCTCCCGCGCGCCAAAGCGCAGGCGGGTAGGGGAGGAAATCATGCGCGAGAATTGTCTGGTCTTTGTCGGCAGCCTGAACCGCGAGGCGCCGTATTTTCAGGGCGCTCGGGGCGTCGGCCTCAGCGTCTACAGCTTTGACGAGACGACGCTGGAAACACGAAAACTGGCCGAGACCAACGACGTCGACAATCCGACCTTCCTCTCGGTGACACCGGACGGCTCGCGGATCTACGCCAACTCGGAAGTGTTCACCTGGCGCGAGGGCACCGTCTCAGCTTACAGCTTCGATCGAGCTTCGGGGACGCTCATTTATCTGAACAAGCAACCGTCGCTCGGCAGCATAGCCGCCCACAACACCATCACCCGCGACGGGACAAAACTGCTGGTCGCCAATTACGGCATGGGCGAGGGCGGCCCGGATCGCGCGGTGGCTGTCTATGGCTTCGAAGAGAACGGCGCCTTGTCGGCGCCGCTCGCCAGCGTTTCGCATGAGGGCAGCGGCCCGAATGTGGCGCGGCAGGAACGCTCGCATGCGCACAGCGTCACCGAAACCATCGGCGGGGGAACAGCCATCGTCGCCGACCTCGGCATCGACCGGCTGGTGTCTTACCGGATCGAGCGCGAGGGCAATCTGGCCAAGCTAACCGAATCCGCTTTGCCATCCGGCGCCGGTCCACGCCACCTCGCACTGCATCCGAACGGACGCTTCGTCTTCGTCATGAACGAACTGGATTCGACCATCGTGTCGATGGCGCTGGACGAAGCCACCGGCAAGCTCTCGATCATCGACGCAAAGCCGGCGGTGCCGGCCGAGGCACGCGACAGCAACCACTGCGCCGATATCCAGATCTCACCGGATGGCCGTTTTGTCTACGGCTCCAACCGCGGCCATGACAGCGTCGTCATCATGGCGGTCGACCAGCAGACAGGGTCGCTCAGCCTCGTCAGCTATATCCCTTGCGGCGGCGCGACCCCGCGTAACCTGGCGCTGACGCCGTCAGGCGGCCATCTGTTTTCCGCCAACCAGAATGGCGACCGCATTTCGATCTTCGCCCGCGACGCCGACAGCGGCATACTGACCGACACCGGGCGCGCCATCGAGATCGGCACGCCGATGTGCGTCAAGATCGTGCGCTGAACGCCCACAAAAATCGCCCGAGGCTCAAGCCTGTTGTATTGCCGAGAGCTTCCAGTTCGATCCATTCTCACGCACGAAAGTCCACAGCTCGGTCGTCTCTGTCGGATGATCATCGTCGCCCGCGACGATTTTGCCGCTGGCCCGTTCGCGCGTCACGTCACGAGATTCGTAGCGCAAGGCGGCTGTGGCGTAGTCGCGCTCATCCTCGCGCCAGCTTTCCGCGATGTCGGCCTGCAGCAAGGTGATATCAGTCACCTCGTTCCTGAGACCTTTCTGGGCATTGTCGGCCAACTCTTCCGAAAGATAGGATACCATTTCGGGTGTAACCGCCCGGCGCAGAGCGGCATGGTCTTCGCGCCCGAATGCTTCCTGGACATCGGTCAGCAGCTGCTGGAATGCGTCGAGATCCGTCTGGGCCAGCGTGATCTCCTCGGAGGCGGCGGCCGGAGAGCCTCCACCTGAACCGCCGCTGAAACCGGGAATTGTGAAGGAGCCTGCAGTCTGCTGCCCTGCCGTTGAGCGGTTCTCAAATCGCGAAGCCTGGGCATTGCCGGCACCTGCGAGCGCCGGCGCGGGGCCGCGCGCGGATTGCGAGCGGAAGAACCTGATGGCCAGCATGATCGCGCCACCGATCAGCAAGGCCTGAAGCAGGAAACCGAACATGCCGGCCAGGCCGCCGAAGCCCTGACCCAAAAGCAGGCCGAACAGGCCGCCGAGCAACAGGCCGCGCATCATCGTTCCACCGAAACCGCTCATGAAGCCGGGCCTCTGCAGGCCGGCCTGCGGCTGCCGGGCCGCGTTGTTCACACCGGTGTTGGGCGTCATCGACCGCTCGACCGGAGCGGTCGGTGCTGGGGCCGTCCTGGTCGGCGGTGCCGATTGGAACGTACGCATGCCACGACTGCCGAAACTGCCGCCACGACGGGCCTCGGCATGGTCCATCGCAACCATGGAGAATGCAAGGAACAGTCCTGCAAAGAGGGCTGCAAATCGGCTGGTGCGGGAAATCATCGGAGATGAACCTTTGTCGATGTGGTTTCGGAAGTTTCAGCAAGTGCCGGCCTGGATGTCGGGCATCATGCGGTCAGTCGAACAACTCTTCGAAGAATGATTTCTTCCGCTTTGGATAGCGGTGACCGTGCGAGCGGGAATAATCGTCATCGCGGCTCTGGCCATGTTGTGGCTGGGAGAATGCTGCCGGCTGTGGCTGCGGCGCGGGCGCCGCTTCCCTGCCGGAACGCTCGATGATCTTGTCGAGTTCTCCTCGATCAAGCCAGACGCCGCGGCACTGCGGACAGTAGTCGATTTCGATACCCTGGCGTTCGCTCATCACGAGCGCGACGCGGCAGGAGGGGCAAACCATACCGAGGAGGGAAGTAGATGTCATACGGGGCTCCAAACCGAAAGGAATGAGCCCGCTTGACCGAAAGAATGGAAACGGGCCCGTTAAAGCGGTCCGACATCACAATCGCCAAAAGCGACAGTCAGAGGGGCCCGGCCCGCACCGAACAGTTAGGGATGCAAAGCCGCGGCTTCAAGGTCGATATTGCCCTGCAAGAATGATTTGTTCGCCAGCGTTGCTCAGGCAGTCACCACGATTCAAATCGTCACCACGATCTCAGATCGTCACTACGATCTTGCCGAACTGCTCGTTCGACTCCAGGTAGCGGTGCGCCTCGACGATTTGGTCGAACGCGAAGGTCCTGTCGATGATCGGCCTCAGCGTTCCGTGCTCCAGACCTTCGACGATAAACGCCTTGGCGGCCTCGAGTTTCACAGGGTTGCCGGTGATCTCGTGGACGAGGTAGCCGCGCAGTGTCAGCGTCTTGCTCAGCACCGCTGGCAGCGGGAATGGCGTCGGCTCGCGGCTGAGACCGCCATATTCGATGAGGATGCCGCCACGCGACATGGCCGCTGTGAGTGGCTCGAAGATCGGGCCGCCGATCGCATCGAACACGACGCGCACGCCTTCAGGCCCTGCGATCTCATTCAGCCGTGCCGCCAAATCCTCCTCGGCCAAGGTGACGACTTCAGCCGCGCCGGCATCGAGCAGGGCCTGCCTCTTCGCCGATGTCCGCGTCACCGCAATCGCTGTTGCACCGACCCTGTTGGCGATCTGGATTGCCGCAAGCCCGACGCTGCTCGAGGCTGCGGTGATCACCACGTGGTCTCCGCTGTGCAGCCCGGCGATATCGATCAGCGCGCCATAGGCGGTGAGATACTGCATCCAGACGGCCGCTGCCGTCTGCCAGTCGAGCGACGGCGGATGCTTGACGACAAGTCCGGCGGGGTAGGTGGCAAACTCGCCATAGGCCGGCCAGCGGATCATCGATTGCGGCGGGATGACACTGACGCTGTCGCCCGGCGCGAAATCCTTCACGCCGACACCAATAGCCTCGATGACGCCCGCTGCCTCGAGGCCAAGCCCCGAGGGGAGCGTCGGCGTCTCGATATAGGAAGCCGCGCGCAGCAGCGCTTCGGCGCGATTGAGGCCGAGTGCCTTGACCCGGATTTGAACTTCGCCCGAACCCGGTGGGGAAAGCGCGACATCCTCGATGCGCAGAACCTCGGGGCCACCATGCTGGTGAAAGCGAACTACGCGTGTCATTCGGATACTCCAAATCATCTGAACCGAATGAGCTATGCAGCCGGTCTTGCCAGGGATAAATGGCTGTAAGAGAAGAACAGTAGAAACCAGGAGTTCTGAATATGGATCGGCTTGAGAGCATGGCCGTGTTCGTCAAGGCGGTCGATCTCGGCTCGTTCGCGGCCGCGGCGGTCGCGCTTGATCTCTCCGGACCGATGGTCGGCAAGCATGTCCGGTTTCTTGAGGAGCGGCTGGGCGTGCGGCTGCTCAACCGGACCACGCGACGGCAGAGCCTGACCGACTTCGGCCGCGCTTACTATGAACGCTGTCGGGTGGTGCTCGCCGAGGCCGAAGCCGCCGATGCGCTCGCCGCCGAACAGTTTTCGGAGCCACGTGGAAAACTGCGGGTCACCATGCCGGCGCATTTCGGGCGCCATTGCGTGACCCCCGTGTTGCTGAAGCTGGCCCATCAATATCCGATGCTGGAACTCGACCTGTCGCTCACCGACCGCTTGGCGGATCTTGCCGAGGACGGCTACGATCTCGCAATCCGCACCGGCACTCTTGACGACAAGGTGGGGGTGATTGCGCGTCGCGTCGCGCGTCAGGGCATGGTCGTCTGCGCGGCACCCTCTTATCTCAGAATTCATGGCGAGCCGCAGCGGATCGAGGATCTCGCCGACCATCAGGCGATTGTCTACCGCCGGCTCGGCCAGGTCGTTCACCCGTGGTTGTTTGTGCGCGAGGGGCAACCCACGCTCGAGATCACGCCAACCGGACGGCTGCGGCTCGACGATCTCGATGCCATCGCTGACGCGGCCGCCGACGGCATGGGGCTGGCCTGGCTGCCCTGG
>NZ_RZPI01000159.1:0-9289 GCF_003998715.1 Mesorhizobium sp. M7A.F.Ca.CA.002.15.2.1 | reverse complement strand
TCTTGGCCGCAGCAGGTTTCGGTTCGATTTTCGCCCCCGTCTTGGTCGCTACGGTCTTGGACGCGATCACCTTGGCCGCAGCGGGCGTCTTGGCCCTGGGCGTTTCAGGCATTGCCGCCGTCACCGGCTTCGCTGGCACCTTGGGCGCAGGCGTGGCCTTAGCGGTGACCGTTTTTGCAGGAGCTTTAGCGCCATTTGCCGAAGCCTTTATAGCCGGCGTCGCCCTTGACGGTGCAGGCTTGGCTGCCTTCTTCGCCGTGGACGCCTTCGGCGCCACGACGGGTGTCGTCGGCACTGATGACGTCACCACCGATTCGTCGGTCATCGCCGGGAAAATCGGCGCTGCCGGCGCTGCTTCCGGTCCGTTGACGCCGGGCATGGTCGTTGCACCGTTCTTCAGCGGCTCGGCCGCCTGCGGGGTCGAAGCGGCTGGCGTTGCCGGATCGGCTGCCGGCTTCGGCTTCATCGCCGCGTCGACGCCGGAGCGAACGTCGGCCGCGGCCTGTTCGAACGGATTGAGCTGCTTCCTGATCTCGGCCATCGGGCTCATGCCCCTGAGCTCGTCGACGGACTTCTTGACGTCGTCGAGCTCGGCTTCCTTCAGCGCCTCGTTGAACTGTTTCTGGAAATCGGATGCCATGGCGCGCAGCTTCGCCGTCGTGCGGCCGAAGGTGCGCAGCATATTGGGCAAATCCTTGGGCCCGACGACCACGATCATGACGATCGCGATGACCAGCATTTCGGTCCAGCCGACTTCAAACATGACACTCTGTTCCGACTAGAACCTTTGGGCTCAGCTCTTGCTGGCCTTTTCCTTCGCGGCCGCAACGGTCTCGTCGGCACGATGTTCGACGGTGCGCTTGTCTTCGGCAACGTCGTCGTCGGCCATGCCCTTCTTGAAGCTCTTGATGCCCTTGGCCATGTCGCCCATCAGCTCGGGAATCTTGCCGCGGCCGAACACCAAAAGCACGATCACCAGCACGATCATCCAGTGCCAAATCGAAAATGAACCCATAGCAAATCTCTCTCGAATGTTTTCCCTGGCGATGATCTATGCGTTTTCGCGTTGGGATTCAAACACAACTGCGACAGAGTTTATGAAAGGGTGGCGGATGTCACGCATTTTCGACGCGGCGGCCCCGCTACGAATCCGCGCATCCTCGACAGATCGGCCGCCAATGCCAGTCAATCTTCCGTGACGCGCGGCGTCAGCAGGCCGAGTTCCTCGAGATCGATATCGGTGAGCGCATCCTCGTCGTCGGTCAATGCATCGGGATCGGCCGGCGGCTGCGGAATGGAGAAATTCGACGGCATGCGGCCCGAAAGCAGGCCGGCCCCCTTCAGTTCCTCCATGCCGGGCAGATCGCGGATCTCTTCCAGCGCGAAATGATCGAGGAAGGTCTCCGTCGTGCCGTAGGTGACCGGGCGTCCGGGTGTCTTTCGCCGGCCGCGCATGCGCACCCATTCCGTTTCCAGCAGCGTGTCGAGCGTGCCTTTCGAGGTTTCGACACCGCGGATGTCCTCGATCTCGGCACGCGTCACCGGCTGGTGATAGGCAATGATCGCCAGCACTTCGAGAGCCGCGCGGGAGAGCTTCCTTTGCTGGACGGTATCCCTGCTCATCAGGAAAGCCAGGTCGCCGGCGGTGCGGAACGCCCAGGCATCGCCGACACGCACCAGATTGACGCCGCGCCGCGCATAGATCTGCTGCAGCTCGGCCATGGCCAGGGCGATGTTGATGCCGTCCGGCAGGCGTGCCGCAAGCTGCTTTTCGCTGACGGGTTCGGCGCTGGCGAACACGATCGCCTCGGCCATGCGCACAGCCTCGGCCAGATGCAGTCGCTCGGCCGGGTTTTGTAGCTGCTGCTCGGCCGGATCCTGGGAAAGCGGGCCCTCGTCGGGTTCATCGCCGATCTTGAACGGGACAACCGAAGCGTTGGCGCGTTCGCTCATGATGCCACCTCGACTGCCTTGATTGTCTGCGTTCGGCCGCGCAGGTAGATCGGCGCGAACGTCTGATCCTGCCGCACATCCATCTTGCCTTCGCGCACCAGTTCCAGCGTGGCAGCGAACGAGCTCGCGATCGCCGTGCGCCGCTCCTCGGGACTGGTCATGTACGCGATCAGAAAACTTTCCATCGTCGTCCAGTCGCTCACGGCTCCCACAAGGCGGGTCAGGATGTCGCGCGCGTCCTTGAGCGACCAGACACCGCGCCTGGCGATGGTCACATTGTTGATCGCCTGCTTCTGGCGCTGCTGGGCATAGGCGGTCAAGAGATCGTAGAGCGAGGCAGAATAGGCGTTGCGCTTTTCGATGATGACCATTTCCGGCATGCCGCGCGCGAACACGTCGCGGCCGAGCCGGTTGCGGTTGACCAGACGCGCCGAGGCGTCGCGCATGGCTTCCAGCCGCTTCAGTCGGAACTGCAGCACCGCCGCCAGTTCCTCGCCGCTTTCGCCCTCGTCGCCTGGCTGCTTGGGGATCAGGAGCTTGGACTTGAGGAAGGCCAGCCATGCCGCCATCACCAGATAGTCGGCGGCAAGCTCCAGCCTGAGCGCCCTCGCCGTCTCGACAAAGGTCAGATATTGCTCGACCAGCGCCAGGATCGAAATGCGCGCCAGATCGACTTTCTGGGTGCGGGCAAGATGCAGCAGAAGATCGAGCGGACCTTCGAAGCCGGCCACGTCGACGACCAGCGACGGGTCGCCGGTGACGCGTGAATCGTCATTTTCGGCCCACAGACGGTCCATCGGTGCGGCCTTCGCGGCCTTGCTTTCCAATGTCTCCGCCACTGCCTGTCACTTTCCCTTGCTATGCCACCGCATCGAAGTAGGTGGCGAATTCGGCGCGTATTTCGGTTTCTTCGACCGTGTCACGGTCCTTTATATAGGTCAGCGCCCGCTTGGCGCGCTCCAGCGACGTGCCCTCAAGCCCCGTGGTGCGCGATGCGATGCCGGCCATCTCCTCGAAAACGCCGTTGCAGTGAAGGACCAGATCGCAGCCCGCCGCAAGGATCGAGGCCGCCTTTGTCGGGAAATCCCCAGAAAGTGCCTTCATCGATGTGTCGTCGCTCATCAGCAGTCCGTCGAAGCCGATTTCGCGCCGGATGATCTCGTCGATGACCTTGCCGGAGGTGGTCGCCGGATTGTTCGGGTCGATCGCGCTGTAGACGACATGCGCAGTCATCGCCATCGGCAGATGGCTAAGCTCCTTGAACGGGGCGAAATCATGCCGCTGCAGATCACTGAGCGAGGCATTGACCACTGGCAGTTCAAAATGCGTGTCGGCAAAGGCACGTCCATGGCCCGGAATATGCTTCATGACCGGCAGCACGCCGCCCGATATCAGCCCTTCCGCGGCTGCGCGGCCGAGCTCGATCACGGGTCGCGGGTCCTTGCCGTAGGCACGCGCGCCGATGACATCGCTGGCGCCTTCGATCGGCACGTCGAGCACCGGCAGGCAATCGGCTGTGATGCCGTAGCGTAACAGGTCGAAAGCATGCAGCCGCGCCATCAGCCAGGCCGCGCGGGCGCCGGCATCATGATCGTCGCGCCACAGCGCGCCCAGCGCGCCGCCGGCGGGATAATTCGGCGCCAGCGGCGGCCGCAAGCGCTGCACACGGCCGCCTTCCTGATCGATGAACACCAGCGCGTCCGGACGCCCTATGCAGTCTCGCATCTCGGCGACCAGATCGCGGATCTGTTCGGTCTCGCCGATGTTGCGCGCAAACAGGATGAAGGCCCACGGGCATTCATTGCGATAGAAATTGATTTCTTCGCGGGTGAGCGATTTCCCGGCGCAGCCGAGGATCATGGATTTTGATTCGGTCATGTCGGCAGTTTAGGGCTTTGTGCGATCAAAGGGAATCGCCAGGGATTCATCCACGGCAACGCCGGATCTGCTTTCCCCATGAAAAAAGCCGGCGCGGTGACCGCGCCGGCTTTCAATCGGTTGGCTCCGGCTTTAGCGCGAGACGAAGCAGTTGCCGCCGGCGGCCTTGTAGCTGGTGCACAAATTGATCGCGTCATTGCGTGACTGGGCCGGAACGCGCACGCGGTAGAACGTGCCTTTGCCGGCGATCTCGGCCTTGACGATGTTGGCGGTACGCCCGGCAAGCACGCTGCCATAGCGGCGCTGCAGATCCTGATAACTGGACTGGGCGCTTTCGACGGTCGGCTGCGAGGCGATCTGCATCGACCACGAGCCACCGCCTGCCGCGGTCGATGCCGGATCGATGGACGCAACCTGATCGGGCTTGACCTCGCCGACGACATCGACCGGCTGGTCGGACGGACGCTGCGGCGCTAGCGGAACCTTTGCCGGCGTGTTGGCCGATTGGGCCTTGGCCTCGGCCTTTGGCTTGGCCACCGGCTTGAGGGCCGGCTCGTCGTCCGCCTGGGCGGCGGCAGGCGCCACGGTACCGGTCTGGTCGGCATCGGCTTGCGCCGCCGGGGCGACATGCTGCGGCGCCGGATCGACCGGCTCGGTAGCGGCCACTTGCGGAGCGGCGGGTGCCGCCGGATCTTCACGCGGCACCAGCGAACCGTCCGACTTGACCACCATGGTCCTCACCTTGCGCGGTGCAATGGCGACGACATCGGCATTTGTGCCCTTGTCTGCATCCTGCAGCACCTGCGCGATGCGGTCCTCGGACTTGGGAGCTGGCGCCGTATTGTCGGCCAAAGCAGCGCCGGCCATCGGCGCGGCGTTGCCGACATCGGTTCCAGCGCCGGCTGCATTCTGGTCCGGCGAAAGATCGATGGCGCGGGCCGGGTCCTTCGCCTGCACGTCCACCGGCTCTTCGGTGTTGGTGACCAGCTTTTCCTGGACCGGCTCGGCGGGCTTGGCGCCCCTGACCGCGTCGTAGACCTTGTTGTCCTGGTTCGGCACCACGGCACCGCCCGGATTCTCCGGCTTGACCTTGATCGGCGCGTTGTCGGCCTTGACGATGACGGGCGCTTCGCTGCCGCCCTTGCCGCCAAAGGACAGCGCAAAGGCACCGAGACCGCCCGCGACCGCGACCGCGCCGACAATCGCGGCGATGAACAGGCCGCGTCCGCGCGACGGCCTTGCGGCCTCACGCTCGCCGAGACCCGGAACAGCCATCTCCTCGTCGAGTTCGGGATCGTAGTCGAGTTCATCGACGGTGAAATCATCGGCTTGGGAAGCCGGCTGGCTCCCCGGCAGGTTGTCGAGGTCGTAGCCCGAGGCGTCGGCATAACCCGTGGGCGGCGCCGCGCGGGCAGACATTTCCATCGGCCGCGCCGCATAGGTTCGCGCTTCCGGCTCATAGCCCGGCTTGACCCCGTCATAGCCCGGCTTGAGGCTGTCATAGCCCGGCTTGAAGCCCGCGGCATAGGAGCCATCATCGTAAGACGCGCCGGCCGCGTTGCTTGCTGGGGCGGCAGTCACCTCCACCGCGTTCATCTCGGAGAGAAGGCTGGAGAACTCGGCATCGAGATCGTCATAGCCAGGCGACGCCGGCTGGTCTTCCTCGAAGTGCAGTTCGGGGATATCGAGATCGTCCGCCAGCGCCACGACACGCTCGGGCACATCGACCGTCTCGACATCGGGCATGTCTTCGTAACGCGCCGGCTGGCGCGATTGCGGCGCCGATACTGGGGCAGCGGGAGCCAAGGTTTCGACCGGCTCGGACGAACCATAGGACGTCATGGCGGCGACTGCCGGCGCTGCGGCCATGGATGATGCCACCGAAGCGGCCGGCTGAGCGCTAAACGTAGGCTGCGTGCTGAATGACGGCTGCTGCGGAACCGGCGTCACGCGGCTCCACGAACGCGTCGGCTCTGTCGGTTGGGAACGCTCCGCAAGCCAATCGAAAGAATCCGCCGAATTGTCCCGGGGAGCGGCTTCATCACGCGGATCAAGGCCCTGGGCCAAAGCCGCGTCCAACGCATCATCGTCGAAATCGACATCGCCAATGGTGTCCGAGTCCGGATCCTGGAGTTCATCAAGCATAAGATCGTCAATATCCGCGTCGGCCGCTTGGGCCGTGCCAACATGTCGATTCTGCTCAGGCGTGGTTTCGTCAAGATCCCAGTCGAGGTCGCCGACAAGGTCGGCCGGTTCCTCGGCAGGCTGGGCAACAGGCGGCGGGGCAGCGACAGCCGGCTGAGCCGTGACAGGCTCGCTGGCCACCGGCGCCGTGCGGGAAGTCATGGCGCCCAGCAGCGCATTCAACTCGTCTTCCAGGCTCCGTTCGTCCGCAATCGGGGCGTGCACCGCCGGCGCGACATTGGCTTCTGGCGCCGCCGGCTGGATCGTAGCGGCAGCAACTTCGGCGACCGGCTCTTCGACCGTTTCGGCGAACGAATCTTCAAAGTTCAGGTCGAAGGCATCGTCCGACAGGCCTTCAGGGTTGGAAATCTCGCTTGTTGAGTCCGCAGCATCGGCAAGCACTTCATGCGCTTCCGGCTCGTCGAAGGCGATCGGCTCATCCGCGCGAACGTCGAAATCCATGTCGACATCGGCCATGGCATCGTCGAGGCCAGCAAAGCTCTCGTCGGAGATTGCCTGGCCGTCAAGCGCCGCCGCCTGCTCCGGCATGGCATGCTCGACGGGATCGGCGGCCATGAATGACTGTTCCGCCGCCGAATGGTCGTCGAGCATCAGCTCGTCTTCAAGCGACATTGCCACCGCATCGTCGAATTCGTCATCGGAGGCAACCGGCTCGACAGAAGCGGGCGTATCGGCAACGCTGTACAGGGCCTCTTCGGCTTCCTCATCGATCCGAAGGTCCTGGTCGAGCGAGGCGGCAAGCTCGTCCGCCATCGACTGATCGTCCTCGAAGGGGGACACGTCCTCGAGCGAACCGGCGACGGCATCGCCAATGTCGGACGCGAAAGCGGGCTCGACGGACGGCACGGCTTCAGCGGCGACCGCATGGCTGGCGCCGGCGACGTGGTCGTCGATCTCAGCCATGTCCAGTTCGAAATCGTCGTCGAGCGACACCGAAAGCTCGTCGTCCATCGCGCTGGCGTCAGCCGCTTCGAATGCCGGCTCATGCACGAAAGTCGGCTCATGAGCCTGAACAACCGGAGCGGCGTCGCTGTCGTCAGCGCCGAACTCGCCCATCATTTCTTTCTCGAGATCGATATCGAAATCGCCCTCTTCGAGCCCGTGATCGGCGGCTGGGGCCTGCGGCTGGGCGGGCGATTGCGGCCTGACCGGCTGGCGCGGGTCGAATCCCATGATCCTGGTCAGTTCCGCGAACGGATCATCCTCAGCGATGTCGTTGTTGTCGGCTACTCTCAGCTGGGTTCTGTCTGCCATTATTGTTCCCGAACTCGCACTCATTCGGACGCCATGGACGTCGCGTAGGGTTGGCCCTTACCAGCGCAATGTGGGCAAAAGGTGACAGGTTATTTAGTCAAACCTAACGCATTTCAGTGGGCGCGGCGGCCCCGATCAACGTCAGGCCGGACGTCAAAACGTCCGAAACAGCCTGCACCAGCCCTAGTCTGGCATGCGTCAATTGTCGGTCGTTAACCTTAACAAAACGTAAGTCCGGATTATCCGTGCCACGGTTCCAGTGCCCGTGGAAGCTGGAAGCCAGATCATAGAGGTAAAATGCCAGCCGATGCGGCTCGAGCGCAAGGGCGGCGGACTCGATCAGCCGCGGGTATTCGGCAAGCTTGCGGATCAGGCCGATCTCGCCCTCGTCGGTCAGCAATGCCGCGGCGGACGCCAGGCTGTTGCGGTCGAAATTGGCTTCGCCCAGTTGCTCGCTCGCCTGCCGGAACACCGAATGACAGCGCGCCGAGGCGTACTGGACATAGAACACCGGATTGTCCTTGGACTGCTCGGTCACCTTGGCGAAATCGAAATCCAGCGGCGCATCGTTCTTGCGATAGAGCATCATGAAGCGGATCGCGTCGCGGCCCACCTCCTCCACCACTTCGCGCAGCGTCACGAAATCGCCCGACCGCTTCGACATACGCACCGGTTCGCCCTCGCGAAACAGCTTGACCAGATTGCAAAGCAGCACGGTGAGCTTGACCTCTTCGCCGGCAATCGCCCGCGCCAGGGCTTCCAGCCGCTTGACGTAGCCGCCATGGTCGGCGCCGAGCACATAGATCAGGTCGACGAAGCCGCGATCGACCTTGTCCTTGAGATAGGCAACGTCGGCGGCGAAATAGGTGAATGAGCCGTCCGACTTGACCAGCGCCCGGTCCATGTCGTCGCCGACCGCGGTCGAGCGGAACAGCGTCTGCTCGCGGTCCTCCCAATCGTCGGGTTTCTCGCCCTTGGGCGGCGGCAGCTTGCCCTTGTAGATATGGCCCTTCAGCGTCAGATCGTTGATCGCGGATCGGATCTTCCTGGCATTGTCGGCGTGCAGCGTGCGCTCGGAGAAGAACACGTCGTGATGCACGTTGAGCATCGCCAGGTCCTCGCGGATCATCGCCATCATCGCATCGATGGTGCGATCCTTGACGATGGCGAGCGCCTCGTCATCGGGCATCTGCAGCAGCGAGCGGCCGAATTCCGCGACCAGCGCCTGACCAACTGGCACCAGGTAATCACCCGGATAAAGCCCGCTCGGAATCTCGCCGATGTCGTCACCCAGCGCTTCGCGGTAACGCAGGAATGCGGAACGGCCGAGCACGTCGATCTGCGAGCCGGCGTCGTTGATGACGTATTCTTTGGTCACGTCGTAACCGGCGAAGGCCATCAGATTGGCAAGTGCATCGCCGACGACAGCACCCCGGCAATGGCCGACATGCATCGGTCCGGTCGGATTGGCCGAGACATATTCGACATTGGTCTTCCTGCCGCCGCCAACCATCGAGCGGCCATAGTTGCGGCCCTCGCCGAGCAGTGCGGTCAGATGTGTCTGCCAGAAGCCGTCCTTCAGCCTGAGATTGACGAAACCGGGGCCGGCCACCTCTGTTGCCGCGACATCCTTGTCGTCGCGCAGCGCCTGCGCCAGTCTTTCGGCCAGCGCGCGCGGGTTCTGGCCGGTCGGCTTGGCCAGCACCATTGCCGCATTGGTCGCCAGGTCGCCATGGCTGGCGTCGCGCGGCGGCTCAACGGCAATGCGCGACAGGTCAGGCGAAATGCCGTCTTTGTCTTTCAGATCAAGCGCTTCGACGGCTTTTATGATTCGCGCGGTGAAATCGGCGAAGATGTTCATTTGTGTGACTCTGGGGTCTGGCTCTGGCGGCTTTGCAGCGAATCCGGCTCGTTGGCCGGCAAAATCGAGCCCGCCCTAGCCCAATTCAGGCGTATGGTCAAACAAACGCCGGTGTTCCTTGAGCGCGTAGGTGTCGGT
>NZ_RZPI01000158.1:0-9320 GCF_003998715.1 Mesorhizobium sp. M7A.F.Ca.CA.002.15.2.1 | reverse complement strand
CCAAGACACCGGCATCGCCTGCGGTGACGATCACGCTGTTGTCCGATCCGCAGGTCAGGGCAACGGGCAAGGTCCGCGAAATCTCGCCTGCGGTCGACCCGGCTTCGGGCTCGATCCGGGTCAAGGTCGCCATTCCCGACACGCCCGCCGGCATGCCGCTGGGAGCAGCCGTCATCGGCTCGGTAAGCGCCAAGCCGGCGAAGGCGATCCTGCTGCCCTGGCAGGCGCTGACGTCCAGCGGCGGCAAGCCGGCGGTCTGGATCGTCGATCCCTCGACCAAGGCGGTGACGATGGCGCCGGTCGAAGTGCTGGCGTTCAATTCGGGCACGGTCGTGATCGCCAGGGGACTGGACGAAGGCCAGAGCGTCGTCACCGCTGGAGGACAGCTGCTCAGCCCTGGACAGACGATCGAGATATCGGGAGCGGGCCAATGAGCCGGACGCCGCGCATCCTGCTCGGCGTGCTCATGCTCGGCGCGCTGGCATCCTGCTCCAGGTCGGAGGAAAAGCCGCCCGAGATCATCCGGCCGGTGCTGTCGATGGTGATCGAGCCGCGCACCACGCAAGTCTTCGGTTTTGCCGGATCCGTCGAACCGCAGGTCAGCGCCGATCTGGCCTTCCGTCTGCTTGGCCGGGTCGTCTCGCGCGACGTCCAGGTCGGCGACATCGTCAGCAAGGGCACGACGATAGCGGCACTCGATCCGACCGCGCTGGAGTTGTCGCTCCAGGCGGCCAAGGCGGAACTGTCCAATGCCGAGGCGCAGTTCGCCAACGCCGCCGCCAGCGAGGAACGGCAGCGCCAGTTACTCGCCTCGGCCAACGCCACGCAAGCTGTCTTCGACGCCGCGCAGCAGGCGCGCAAAGCTGCGGAGGCAGGTGTCGAGCGGGCCAAGGCCTCGCTTGCCAAATCGCAGGAACAGCTCGGCTATGCCAGGCTGTTCTCTGATTTCGACGGTGTCGTCACCGCTGTCGGCGCCGAAGTTGGCCAGACGGTCTCGCCCGGCCAGACGGTCGTCACCGTGGCGCGCTCGGACCTGCGCGAGGCGGTGGTCGACATTCCCGACCAATTGACCGGTGATCTCGCGGCCGGCACGCCCTTCCAGGTCATCCTGCAGTCGCTGCCGACGATCCAGACCGGGGCTAAGCTGCGCGAGATCGCACCGCAATCCGAGGGCTCGACCCGCACCCGGCGCGTCAGGTTGACGCTCACGGATCCGCCACAGGCCTTCCGGCTCGGCTCCACGGTGACGGCGACCCGCGTGACCAAGGTGGCACCGACGATCGAACTGCCCATGTCGGCGCTGTTCGAAAAGAACGGTTCCGCGAAAGTGTGGATCGTCGACCCGCAGACATCGAGCGTGAACGCACGCGACATAAAGGTCGCGTCGAAGAATGGCGGCACCTTCACGGTGACCGAGGGGCTGGAGGCCGGCATGCGTGTTGTCACGGCGGGCGTCCACAGCCTGAGCGAAGGCCAGAAGGTGACAGTGCCCGAGGGAGGGGCCTCATGAAAGGCTTCAATCTCTCCGACTGGGCGCTCAACCACCGCTCCATGGTCTGGTATTTCATGCTGGTCTTCGTCGTGGCTGGCGTGTTCTCCTACCTCAATCTCGGCCGTGAAGAAGATCCCAACTTCACCATCAAGACGATGATCATCCAGGCCAACTGGCCGGGCGCCTCGGTCAAGGAAACCGTGCAGCAGGTGACCGACCGGATCGAGAAGAAACTCGAGGAACTCGACAGCCTCGACTACACCAAGTCCGTCACCACGGCCGGCCAGACCGTCATCTTCGTCAACCTGAAGGACACCACCAAGGCACGCGATGTCGTGCCGAACTGGATTCAGGTGCGCAACATGGTCAATGACATCGGGGCACAGTTTCCGCAGGGTGTGCAGGGCCCGTTCTTCAACGACCGCTTCGGCGACGTCTATGGCAACATCTACGCCTTCACATCGGACGGGCTGACGCCGCGCCAGTTGCGCGACTATGTCGAGGATGCCAGAACAAAGATCCTGACCGTGCCCAACGCCGGCAAGGTCGACCTGGTCGGCGCCCAGGACGAAGCGATCTATCTCGAATTCTCAACCCGCCAGATCGCCGCCCTCGGCCTCAACCAGCAAGCGATCGTCGCCAGCCTGCAGGCGCAGAACGCGATCACGCCGTCCGGCGTCATCCAGTCCGGGCCGGAGCGCATCAGCGTGCGTGTCGGCGGGCAGTTCACCTCCGAGGAAAGCCTGCGCGCCATCAATCTGCGCGTCAACGACCGCTTCTTCCGCCTGAGCGACGTAGCGACGATCACACGCGGCTATGTCGATCCGCCGACGGCACTGTTCCGTTTCAACGGCCAGGACGCGATCGGGCTCGCCATCGGCATGAAACCCAACGCCAACCTGCTCGAATTCGGCGAGGCCCTGCACAAGGAGATGGACAAGGTGCTGGCCGACCTGCCGGTCGGCGTCGGCGTGCATCTGGTGGCCGACCAGCCGGTCATCGTCGAGGAGGCCGTCTCGGGCTTTACGCGTGCGCTGTTCGAGGCGGTCGCCATCGTGCTCGCCGTGTCGTTCATCAGTCTCGGCATGCGCGCCGGCTTCGTCGTGGCGCTGTCGATCCCGCTGGTGCTGGCCATCACCTTCACCGTCATGGCCTATCTCGGCATTTCGCTGCAGCGTATTTCCCTGGGTGCGCTGATCATCGCGCTCGGCCTTCTGGTCGACGACGCGATGATCGCGGTCGAGATGATGGTGGCGCGGCTGGAGGTCGGCGACAATCTGCGCAAGGCAGCGACCTATGTCTACACGTCGACCGCCTTTCCGATGCTGACCGGTACGCTGGTAACTGTCGCCGGCTTCATCCCGATCGGCCTCAACAACAGCGCCGCCGGCGAATATACCTTCACCCTGTTCGTGGTCATCGCCGTTTCGCTGCTGGTGTCATGGATCGTGGCGGTGCTGTTTGCGCCACTGCTCGGCGTCACCATCCTGCCGGCGACGATGAAAACCAAGCATCACGACCAGCCGGGCCGCTTCACCTCACTGTTCCGGCGCGTGCTTGTCGGCTCGGTGCGCCATCACTGGCTGACCATCATCGCCACCGTGTCGTTGTTTGCCGGCTCGATCGCCGGCTTCGGCCTGGTGCAGCAGCAGTTCTTCCCGCCATCGGACCGGCCGGAGCTGATCGTCGACTGGAACCTGCCGCAGAATTCTTCGATCGCCGACACGCGCGACCAGATGGAGCGGTTCGAGCAGCGGGCGCTGGTCGGCAATCCCGACATCGACCATTTCTCGTCCTATATCGGCCAGGGCGCGGTGCGTTTCGTGCTCGCCTATGACGTGCAGCCGGCCAACCCCTATTTCGGCCAGACCGTCATCGTCACCAAGAGCATCGAGGCCCGCAACCGGGTCAAGCCGGCGCTGGAAAAGCTGCTGCGCGAGGAGTTCGTCGGCACCGACGCCTTCGTCAAGCCGCTCGAACTCGGACCGCCGGTCGGCCGCCCCGTGCAATACCGCGTCGGCGGTCCCGACATCCAGACGGTGCGCGAACTGGCGCAGCAATTCGCCGGTGTCATCTCCGCCAATCCAAAGCTCGCTGCGCCGACCTTCGACTGGAACGAGCCGCAGCGGGTGCTGAGGGTCGACGTGCTGCAGGACAAGGCACGCCAGCTCGGCATCACCTCCTCCGACATCGCCAGCGCGCTGAACAGTACGGTCGGCGGCGCCACCATCACGCAGGTGCGCGACGCGACCTACCTGATCAATGTCGTGGCCCGCTCCCGCGGGGCCGAACGCGGCTCGATCGAGACGTTGCAGAACATGCAGTTGCCGACCAGCACCGGCGAGGCGATCCCGCTCGCGGCGGTCGCCAACTTCCGCTACGATCTGGAGCAACCGACGGTGTGGCGACGCGATCGCATCCCGACCATCACCGTGCGCGCCGGGCTGGTCGGCGACGTGCTGCCGGCCACGGTCGTCAACGAACTGAAGCCATCGGTCGATGCCTTCACCGCCAAGCTGCCGCCGGGCTATTCGATCGCCACCGCCGGCTCGGTCGAGGAGAGCGCCAAAAGTCAGGGACCGATCGCCGCCGTCGTGCCGTTGATGCTGTTCGTCATGGCAACGATCCTGATGGTGCAGTTGCAAAGCTTCCAGCGCCTGTTCCTGGTCGTGGCGGTGGCGCCGCTCGGCCTGATCGGCGTGGTGGCGGCCCTGGTGCCGAGCGGAGCGCCGCTGGGCTTCGTCGCCATCCTGGGCGTGCTGGCGCTGATCGGCATCCTGATCCGCAATTCGGTCATCCTGATCGTGCAGATCGAGGATCTTGTTCGAGAGGGCAAGGACCGCTGGGCGGCGGTCATCGAAGCGACCGAACACCGGATGCGGCCGATCGCACTGACGGCGGCGGCCGCCAGCCTGGCGCTGATCCCGATCGCGCGTGAAGTGTTCTGGGGTCCGATGGCCTATGCGATGATGGGCGGCATCATCGCGGGTACCGCAATCACGCTGCTGTTCCTGCCGGCGCTTTATGTGACGTGGTTCAGGATCAAGGAGCCGAAGGGCCGGGAAGAGCCACCCGTTCTGGAGAGCGGCGAACTGGCGCAAGGCTCAGCCTAAGGCTTTGCCTGATCATTCGTTGTCGTTGGAGGGCACAGGGCGCGACCTGGCGCGTTGCCATGGCGACGATTTCGAGGTGCGCCAAGCGTGCCAGCCTTCTGGCAAGTCCGCCAACGCCTGGATGCTTTCGTCCCGCTGCACAACGTTTTGCAAGCTGACGATCATGATATCGCCTTCGTCAACAGGTCCGGTTTCGCTGTTGTGGAATTGCCAACTGCCGTCGTCATCGTCATGTGAGACGTATGTAATCCAATCGCCGCGGGTAACGACTGCCCTATCCACAAACACCGCGACATTGGGCGGATCCGCAAACTTCCATTCCTCCATGGGAATTCCCCAAGATGGTTGTTCGGCGCAAAAGAGAAAACGAATTCAAGCGGTTCTCACAAACCCGTCGCTGGCCCGCAACAGATTGCGCGTATAGTCCTTGGTCACGCGGCGCTCGACAAGGTCTGCCGCCGCCAGATTCTCCACCGCCTCGCCGCTTTGCATCACCATCAGCCGCTCGCACATATGGGTGATGATGGCGAGGTCGTGGCTGACCATCAGGAAGGTCAGCTTGCGGCGCTTGCGTACCTCTTCCAGCAGGTTGAGCACTTCCGCCTGCACCGAGGCATCGAGCGCCGAGGTCGGCTCGTCGAGCAGCAGGATCGACGGTTCCAGAATGAGCGCACGCGCGATCGCCACGCGCTGGCGCTGGCCGCCGGAGAGCTGGTGCGAATAGCGAAACCGAAAACCGTTGCCGAGGCCGACTTCGTCGAGCGCCCGCTGGATACGCTTTTCGCCGTCGGCAAAGCCATGGATGGCAAGCGGCTCCTGCAGCAGACGGTCGACGGTCTGGCGCGGGTGCAGCGACCCGTACGGATCCTGGAAGACCATCTGCACTTCACGGTAGAAGGCCTTGTCGCGGCGCGCGCCGAGCGTCTTGCCGTTGACGACGATGCCGCCCGATGCAACCGGCGCAAGGCCGGCGATGGCCCGCAGCAGCGTCGATTTGCCGGAGCCGGATTCGCCGACCAGGCCGAAGGATTCGCCCGGCTGCACGTCGAGGCTGACGCCTTTCAGTGCGCGAAAACGGTCGAAGATCACTTCCAGCCTGTCGACGGCAATCGCAGAAGTCATGCCGCCCACTCCGGCTTGCGGTCGAGCACCGGCAGCGGGTGGCGGTCGGCACCGATCTTGGGCATGCAATTGAGCAGGCCGCGCGTGTAGGGATGCTGGGCCTGGCCGAGTTCGGACGCCTTGAGCTGCTCGACCACCTTGCCGGCATACATGACGATGACGCGGTCGCAGAAGGACGAGACCAGGCGCAAATCGTGCGAGATGAAGATCAGCCCCATGCCACGCTCACTGACCAGCCGGTCGAGGATGCCGAGCACATCGAGCTGCACGGTGACGTCGAGCGCCGAGGTCGGCTCGTCGGCGATCATCATTTCCGGACCGGCGATCAGCATCATGGCGATCATGGCGCGCTGGCCCATGCCGCCCGAAACTTCATGCGGATGCAAATTGAAGACGCGAGAGGGATCACGGATCTGCACCGCCTCCAGCATGGCCAATGCACGGTCGCGCGCCTCCGCCTTGCCGACCTTTTCATGGGTGCGCAGCGTCTCGACGATCTGGCGACCGATGCTCATCACCGGGTCGAGCGAATATTTCGGATCCTGCAGGATCATGGCGATGCGCTTGCCGCGCAGCTTCCTGCGTTCGCGTGGCGAGACGGTGAGCAAATCGATGCCGTCGAAGGCGAGCTTGTTGGCCGATATCCGCGCCTGCGGTGGCGTCAGGCCCATGATGGCGCGGCCGGTCTGCGATTTTCCCGAGCCGGATTCGCCGACGATGCCGAGCCGTTCGCGGCCGAGCGAAAAGGAAACGCCGCGCACCGCCTCGATCAGCCCGGTGCGGGTCGGGAAGGTGACGCGCAGGTCGTCTACGTTGAGAAGCGTTTTCGTTTCTCCGCTCATTGGTCGCCGCTCATTGGTCGCCACTCCGCGGATCGAGCGCGTCGCGCAGGCCGTCGCCAAGCAGGTTGAAGCCGAGGCTGACGATGAGGATGGCGAAGCCCGGCGCACCGGCCACCCACCACTGGTCGAGCACGAAGCGGCGGCCGGACGCGATCATCGTGCCCCATTCGGGCAGCGGCGGCTGCGCGCCGAGGCCGAGGAAACCGAGCCCGGCGGCGGTCAGGATGATGCCGGCCATGTCGAGCGTCACCCTGACGATCAGGGACGAAATGCAAAGCGGCATGATATGGCGCAGCACGATGCGGAAGGGCGAGGCGCCCATCAGTTGCACCGCCTTGATGTAGTCGGAATTGCGCACCGTCAGCGTCTCTGCCCGCGCGATGCGGGCGTAGGGCGGCCATGAGGTGATGGCGATGGCCAGCACCGCATTCTCGATGCCGGGGCCAAGTGCTGCGACGAAGGCCAGCGCCAGGATCAGCTTGGGAAAGGCGAGGAAGATGTCGGTGATGCGCATCAGGATGGCATCGGTCCAGCCGCCGGCATAGCCGGCCACCGTGCCGACCAGAAGGCCGATGGGTGCGGCGATGATGGCGACCAGGATGACCACGTAAAGCGTCCAGCGCGAGCCGTAGAGGATGCGCGACAGGATATCGCGGCCGAGATCGTCGGTGCCGAACCAGTGCTCGGCGCTCGGCGCCAGCAGGCGCGCGTTCTTCAGGTCGCCGAACGTTGGCGAATAAGGTGCCAGCACGCCTGCAAGGGCGGCAACGACCAGCAGGGCAATGATGATGAGCAGGCCCAGAAACGCCAACCGGTTGGCGGAAAAGCGCCGCCACGCCACATAGGCGCGGCCGAGCCTTGCCTGCATGCGCGAGGCCGGCCGCTCGCTGAGCAGCCAGTCGCGACGGCTCTGGATGGTGTCGACGCTCATGCGGACTTCGTCCTCGGATCGAGCACCCGATACAGCAGGTCGGAGAGAAGGTTGATGGCGATGAACACCGAGCCGATGACGATGGTGCCACCGAGCACCGCATTCATGTCGGCGTTCTGCAGCGAATTGGTGATGTAAAGGCCGATGCCCGGCCATGAGAAGACGGTCTCGGTCAGCACCGAACCTTCCAGCAGTCCGGCATAGGACAGCGCGATCACCGTCACCATCGGCACCGCTGCGTTGCGCAGCGCGTGGCCCCAGATGATGCGGGTTTCCGACAGGCCCTTGGCGCGCGCCGCGACGATATATTCCTGCGACAATTCGTTGAGCATGAACGAGCGCGTCATGCGGCTGATATAGGCGAGCGAGAAATAGCCGAGCAGCGAGGCCGGCAGGATGATGTGGCGGAAGGCGTCGTAAAAAACGTCCCACTGCCCCTGCATCGCAGAGTCGAGGAGATAGAAGCCGGTGATCGGCGTAAAGGTGTATTCGTAGACGACGTCGAGCCTCGCCGGGAAGGCAACCCATTGCAGCTTGGCGTAAAACAGCACCAGCCCAAGCAGCCCCAGCCAGAAGATCGGCACGGAATAACCGATCAGGCCGATGACGCGCACGATCTGGTCGATGAGGCTGCCGCGCCTGACCGCGGCCAGCACACCGAGCGGCACGCCGAACAACGCGCCGATCAGCGTTCCGAGGGTCGCCAGTTCCGTCGTGGCCGGAAGCGCCCGGCGAATGTCGGTCATGACCGGATTGGTGGTCAGCACGGAGACGCCGAAATTGCCGTTCAGCGCATTCTTCACATAGATGTAGAACTGCTCGATCAACGGCAAATCGAGGCCCATCTCGCGGCGCGTGCGCTCAACCACATTGGCCGGCGCCCGGTCGCCGAGCACCGCCAGCACCGGGTCGATTGGAATGACGCGGCCGATGAAGAAGGTGACCGCGAGCAGACCAAGATAGGTCGTGATCGCAATGACCAGGAAACGGCCAAGCGATGATGCAACAGCGACGGCGCGGGCGCTGCCGCGCCCCGCCGCCACTTCTTTTTCAACCGCGCTCATGCGGCGTGTCCGCGAGCACTATTCCTTGGACACCGGTCCGACGAAGTTGGTGTCGAAGCTCGGGCCGAGCGCAAAGCCCTTGAGGTTCTTGCGCAGGCCGGCCACTTCCAGCTGCTGGTGGATGACGACGAAGGGGCTGGTGTCGAGGATTTTCTTCTCGAGATCCTTGTACATGTCGGCGCGCTTGCCGGCATCCTTCTCGAGCAGTGCCGCTTCCGTCTGCTTGGTCAGGTCCGGAATGTCCCAGGCGTTGCGCCAGGCCAGCGTCTTGGTCTTGGCCCCATCCGAATTGTCCGGGTTCGAGGCAAAGGTCTGGGCGTTGGAGTTCGGGTCGAAATAATCCTGGCCCCATTGGCCGATATAGATGTCGTGGTTGCGGGCGCGGTATTTGGTGAGCGTCTGCTTGCCGTCGCCCGGGATGATCTCGAGCTTGATGCCGGCCTGTCCGAGCGTCTGCTGGATCGATTCCGCCATCCCGGTCGTCGGCTGGCCGGTGCGTACGTCCATGGTTACGCTGAAGCCGTCGGGCAGACCGGCCTTGGCCAGCAATTCCTTGGCCTTGGCGACATCGAGCTTGAACGGATTCTCATCCAATTCGCCGAGCACGCCCTTGGGCAGGAAGGTCTGATGGATTTCGCCGATGCCCTTGAGGATGGTGGAGCTCAAGGCATCATAGTCGACCAGATACTTGAACGCCTGGCGCACCTCCGGCTTGGCGAGGTTCGCGTTCTTCTGGTTGAGGCTGATGTAATAGAC
>NZ_RZPI01000157.1:0-9333 GCF_003998715.1 Mesorhizobium sp. M7A.F.Ca.CA.002.15.2.1 | reverse complement strand
TGTTTACAAAGGTTTACCCCGACACCCGCCACGAAAGCCTGAACGAGGTGAATCGCGACATTATCATGGATGATTTCGCCGCCTGGGCCGACGAAGTCCTCAAAGCGTGACGGATTGGCCCATTGCAAGAGCCGTGACAGCCGTTGCAGGGCTTGATAGAGGCTCTGCTTTCGCAGCAATCGCAGTGATTGCGGCAACCACGGTGATCCATGGCTGAGCCCCCGCTGAAAGGCGTCCGCGTCGTCGAACTCGCCCGCATCCTTGCCGGGCCATGGGCCGGGCAGTTGCTTGCCGATCTCGGCGCCGATGTCATCAAGGTCGAGAGCCCCGATGGCGGCGACGACACCCGCAAATGGGGCCCGCCCTTCGTCATGGGCAAGGACGGCGAGAACCTGTCGGCCGCCTATTACCATTCCTGCAATCGCGGCAAGCGCTCCATCGCCATCGATTTCTCGACCCCGGAAGGCGCCGAGACGGTGCGCCGGCTGGTCGCCACTTCGGACGTGCTGATCGAGAACTTCAAGCTCGGCGGCCTGAAGAAATACGGCCTCGACTATGACAGCCTGCGCAAGATCAACCCGCGCCTCGTCTACTGCTCGATCACCGGTTTCGGCCAGGACGGTCCGTACGCACCGCGCGCCGGCTACGACTTCATCATCCAGGCCATGGCCGGCATGATGTCGATCACCGGCGAGGTCGGCCGCGAGCCGCAAAAGGCGGGCGTTGCCATCTCGGACATCTTCACCGGCCTTTATTCGGTCATCGCCATCCAGGCAGCACTGCGCCATGCCGAGCAGACCGGCGACGGTCAGCATGTCGACATGGCGCTTTTCGACACCCAGATCTCGGCGCTCGGCAACCAGAATTTGAACTATCTCGTCTCCGGCAAATCGCCGGTGCAGATGGGCAATGCGCATATGAACATCGCCCCCTACGAGGTGGTGCCGGTCCGGGATGGGCACATCATCCTGGCGGTGGGCAATGACGGCCAGTTCGCCAAATTCTGCGCTGCCGTCGGGCTGGACGACCTGCCTGCCAATCCCGACTTCGCCACCAATCCCGCCCGGGTCGCCAACCGGGCCAAGTTGCGCGAACGCATGGTCGAGGCGCTGAAGGTTTTTGACCGCGATCCGCTGCTGGCAAAGCTCGAAGCGGCCAGCGTGCCGGCGAGCCCGATCAACACGATCGGCCAGATGTTCGCCGACCCGCAGACGATCGCGCGCGGCATGCGGCTCGACCTGGACGACGGCCATGGCAATCTTCTGCCTTCGGTGCGCGCGCCGATGGTGATGTCGGGCACGCCGCTGGTCTATGAGCGCCCCTCGCCGCGCCTGGGCGAGCACACCCAAGAAATCCTTGCCGAACTGGAGAAGTCTGGACAATGAAGACTGGCGGACAACTCATCGTCGACGCTCTCGAAGCCAACGGCACCGACCGCATCTACTGCGTGCCCGGTGAATCCTATCTGGCGGTGCTCGACGCGCTGCACGATTCAGCGATCCGCACCATCGTCTGCCGCCAGGAAGGCGGTGCCGCCATGATGGCCGATTGCCACGGCCGCCTGACCGGCAAGCCCGGCATCTGCTTCGTCACCCGCGGCCCCGGCGCCACCAATGCCTCGGCCGGCATCCACATCGCCATGCAGGATTCGATACCCGTCATCCTGTTCATCGGCCAGGTCGCCGGCCACGCCAAAGAGCGCGAGGCTTTCCAGGAGGTGGATTACAAGAGGTTCTTCGGCGACATCGCCAAATGGGTAGTCGAGATCGACGACGCCTCGCGCATCCCAGAATTCGTCACCCGCGCCTTCGCCGTGGCGACATCGGGCCGTCCCGGCCCAGTGGTGATCTCGCTGCCCGAAGACATGCTGACCAGTGTCGTTGAAGCGCCCGTCGCCTTGCCGCACACACCGGTCGAAACGCGGCCCGGGGAAGCCGAACTCGATGCGCTTGAGAAATTGCTGGCCAAGTCCAAGCGGCCTTTCGTCATCCTTGGCGGCACGCGCTGGGACGCCGAGGCGGTTGCACAAATGCGCGCGATCGCCGAGGCCTGGTCGCTGCCGGTCGGCTGTTCCTTCCGCCGCCAGATGCTGTTCGATCATCTGCATCCGAACTATGCCGGCGATGTCGGCATAGGCATCAACCCGAAGCTGGCCACAGCGATCAAGCAGGCCGACCTCGTGCTGCTGATCGGCGGCCGCATGGGCGAAATGCCCTCCTCGGACTACACGCTGCTGAAAAGCCCCTACCCGGCCCAGACACTGGTCCATGTCCATGCCGATTCCGGCGAGCTCGGCCGCGTTTACAGGCCGGCATTGGCTATCAACGCCTCGCCGTCCGCCTTCGTCGACGCTTTCGCCAAACGCAAGCCGGCCTCCGCACCCGTCTGGGCAGCCGAGACGCCAAAGCTGCATGCCGCCTATCTCGACTGGTCGACACCACCCGAAAGCGGCCCCGGCCCGGTCCAGATGGGCCCGATCATGAACTATCTCGAAAAGATGCTGCCCGACGACGCCATCCTCACCAACGGCGCCGGCAATTATGCCACCTGGGTGCATCGTTTCCATCGCTTCCGCCGCTTCGCCACTCAAGGTGCGCCGACGTCAGGCTCGATGGGCTATGGCACGCCTGCGGCAGTCGCCGCCAAAGAGCTGTTTCCAGAGCGCACCGTGGTCGCTTTCGCCGGCGACGGCTGCTTCCTGATGAACGGGCAGGAATTCGCCACTGCCGTGCAATACGACCTGCCGATCGTCGTCGTCGTCGTCAACAACGGCATCTACGGCACCATCCGCATGCATCAGGAGCGCGAATATCCCGGCCGCGTGGTGGCCACCGACCTCAAGAACCCCGATTTCGCGGCTCTCGCCCGCGCCTATGGCGGCCATGGCGAAACGGTTGAGAAGACGGCGGACTTCGCCCCGGCCTTCGAACGCGCCCGCGCCAGCGGCAAGCCGGCGATCGTCGAGATCAGGCTCGACCCCGAAGCGATCACCCCGACCCGGACGATGACCCAGATCCGCGACAAGGTTTGAGGGCCGACCGGGGCAAGTCGAGTTCCTTCACGCCCCCTCTGCCCTGCCGGGCATCTCCCCCTCAAGGGGGGAGATTGGCAGTTTCGTCGTCTCGCCCTTCTTCCAACACTGGCGATTGGCGAAACCCGAAGTACATTCGATCTCCCCCCTTGAGGGGGAGATGTCCGGCAGGACAGAGGGGGGCGCTGTCCTGCCAACCTTCAACGGTCAGCTACTTCGCCTTCTCGATCTGGCCGCGGACCTCCCCATTCGGGTTCGCTTTGGTGTGGACGTTGACGTAATACTTGCCGGCCTCAAGGTCAGCCGCCTGGGCATCAGTGAGCGTCTCCGACCCCTTGATCGGGCTCTTGAGTTTTTTGAACGGGATGACAGGGTCGGCGTTTTCACCCATCGCCGCAGGGCCATGGATATGCGCGGCCGTCGCCGGTCCGCTGAGGCCGGAATATTTGACGTTCCAGTTGAGCTTCTTCTTGGTCGTGTCGAAGGTGAAAGTGGCTGTGCCCTTACCCTTCGTGGTGACGGGCGGGCTCTGCTGGCTGCCGTCTAGTGTCGCCTTGAACTTTTCCATGGCTGCCAGGGCGGGCGATGCGAACAGGAAAGCGGTCGAAATGGCCAGCGCCGACAGCGCCGGTAAGAAGGATTGGGTGCGCATGAAGAACCTCCGATTGACTGTGCACGCGTCGCGGCTCCCCGGCGCGCGCATGCGCCAACGGAACGGCCTGGCGGCACAATGTATCCAACCACACGTTTTTGTGATGACGTATAGAGATCCTAGGGCCGTCCTGTCCGGCTTCAGCGATAGCGGTCAGACCGCCGCCAGCGCCTGCGTCAGGTCGGCGATCAGATCGTCCGGATGCTCGACGCCGATCGACAGCCTGACCGTGGTCTCCAGCACGCCGATGCGCTGGCGCACCTCGAAGGGAATGCCCGAATGGGTCATGGCCGCGGGGTGACTGGCCAGCGATTCCGTTCCGCCGAGGCTCACCGCCAGCTTGAAGATCTGCAATCCGTTGAGGAAGGCGAAAGCCGCCTTCTCCCCGCCCTTGATGTCGAAGGAGAAGGTTGATCCGGCGCCGCTGCATTGCGCCCTGTAGGCGCGGCCGGCCGGCGTATTCTCGCCCAGAAACGGCAGGTAGTGCACCTTGTCGACCTTGGCGTGGTCGCGCAGGAATTCGGCGATCAGGCGAGCATTGTCGTTGGCCCGCTCCATGCGGATCGACAGCGTCTCCAGCGAGCGGCCGAGCATCCAGCAGGAATGCGGGTCGAGCTGCGTGCCGATCGCGCCGCGCAGCGCCTTGATCGGCTTGGTGATAGCCTTGCTGCCCATGGCGGCACCCGCGATCAGGTCGGAATGGCCGCCGACATATTTGGTCAGCGAATAAACCGACACGTCGGCACCATGTTCGATCGGCCGCTGGAACACCGGACCCAGCAATGTGTTGTCGCACACGATGATCGGCGTTGACCCTTGGCTCGCGCCGATCTCGTCGGCGATCTTGCGCATCAGCGCGAGGTCGACCAGGCTGTTGGTCGGGTTTGACGGCGTCTCGATCAGGATGACCGACACGCGGCCTTTCGCGACGGCCGCGTCGGCGGCCGTGCGCACCGCCGGCTCGTCCACGCCATCCGCGAAACCGACAGCACCGATGCCGAAACCGGAGAGCGTGCGCGTCAAAAGCGTCTCCGTGCCGCCGTAGAGTGGCTGCGAATGCAGGATGACGTCGCCCGGACGGGCATAGGCGAGCAGCGTCGTGGCGATCGCCGACATGCCCGATGAAAACAGGATGCAGGCATCCGTCCCCTCATAGATCGCCAGCCGGTCCTCGACGATCTCGCTGTTGGGATGATTGAAGCGCGAATAGACCAGGCCGGAGGCGGTGCCGCTCGGCGGCTCCTTCCTGCCGGAGGTGTAGTCGAAGAAGTCGCGTCCCTCCTCCGCCGACTTGAACACGAAGGTCGAGGTCAGGAACACCGGCGGCTTGACGGCGCCCTCCGAAAGCTGCGGATCGAAGCCATAGCTCAGCATCAGCGTCTCCGGGTGGAGCTTGTGGTTGCCGATATGGGTTTTCGACGGGCGTGGCGCGGTCATGGCTTTTCCTGCCTGTTCGACTGAAATAGTGAACGGCAATTTATGCGATCTCGTTCCGCCAGTCCTTGCTATTTTTGGGCTCACATGGCTGCATCCCCGCAACAAATTGCCTGGAGAGACCGAAAGTGCAGCAGAAGATAGCCGACGATTTCGACCTGAAAATCCTGCGTGAGCTGCGGGCCGACGCCCGCATCACCAACAACGAGCTTGCCGAGCGCATCGGCCTGTCGCCGTCGCCCTGCCTGAGGCGGGTGCGGCGGCTGGAGGAGACCGGGGTCATCAGAGGCTACACCACGCTGGTCGATCCCTCAGCCTTCGGCTGGAGCATGGTCGCCATCGCCACCATCCGGCTCAGCCGCCAGAACGAAGACGAGATCGTGATGTTCGAGGACGCGATCCGCGGCTGGGAAGAGGTGCTGGAATGCCACCTCGTCACCGGTTCGCGCGACTATGTGCTGAAAGTGGTGACGGGAAGCCTCGAACAATACGAGCGCTTCATCAAGGAAAAGATCGCGCGGCTGAAATGCGTCGCCTCGATCGAGACCAGCTTCGTCATGAACACCATAAAGGAACGGCGCCTCTGACATTTCTGCCGGAGGCGCCGCTTTCTGGATAGATGTGTTGCCGGCTAGGCTTACTTGACCGCTTTGTCGGTGATGGCGGTGGTGTAGGCGCCGGTCGGCTCCTTGGTGATGATCTTCTGGTCGAGCAGCGCCTTGGCGGTGCGCTCGTAGGTCGCCGGGTCAAGCTTGCCGTCGGCATTGTCGATCAGCTTGGCGACTTCGCTCATCATGCGCTTCTGGTGGTTCTCGTCCTGGCCGCCGCCGTCCATGACGATGCCTGCGGCTTCGTCATTGTTGTCGATGGCATATTTCCAGCCCTTCATCGAGGCGCGCACGAAACGCACCATCTTGTCTTCGAAGGCCGGATCCTTGAGCTTGTCTTCGGACGCATAGAGCCCGTCCTCGAGCAGGTCGTTGCCCATGGCCGAGTAGTTGAACACGGTCAGCTGTTCCGGCTTGTAGCCGGCGTCGATCAGTTGCCAGTATTCGTTGTAGGTCATGACCGAGATGCAGTCCGCCTGCTTCTGGATCAGCGGCTGCACGTCAAAACTCTGCTTGAGCACCGTGACGCCGTCCGGGCCGCCCTCGGTCTTCAGGCCGAGCTTGTTCATCCAGGCGTAGAACGGATACTCGTTGCCGAAGAACCAGACGCCGAGCGTGTGACCTTTGAAGTCGGCTTCGGTCTTGATCGGGCCGTCCTTCGGGCAGACCAGCTCCATGCCGGCCTTCTTGAACGGCTGGGCGATGTTGACCAGCGGCACGCCCTTTTCGCGGGCAGCCAGCGCACCGCCCATCCAGTCGACGATAACGTCGGCACCACCGCCGGCGATCACCTGCTCGGGCGCGATATCGGGACCGCCCGGCTTGATGTCGACGTCGAGACCCTCGGCCTCATAGAAACCCTTGGCCTTGGCGACATAGTAGCCGGCAAACTGGGCCTGCGTGACCCATTTCAGCTGCAACGTCACCTTGTCGGCGGCCATTGCCTGGAAAGCGGCAAGCGACATCGCGCCAGCCAGAACGGGAATAATCAGTCTTTTCATTTTGTTACCCTCTGAAGTTAGTGCCCTAAACCCACCGCCCCTATCCACCACGGACAGAGGGATGCCAAAACGTGACGGCTCTTTCGACAAGAGCGACCACGCCATAAAAGACCGAACCCGCAAGTGCTGCAACTGCGATTTCGGCCCAGACCATGTCGATGTTCATCCGCCCGACCTCGGTCGAGATGCGGAAGCCCATGCCGACGACAGGCGTGCCGAAGAACTCGGCAACGATGGCGCCGATCAGCGCCAGCGTCGAGTTGATCTTCAGCGCGTTGAAGATGAAGGGAGCTGCTGCCGGCAGCCGAAGCTTCAAGAGCGTCGGCCAGTAGCCCGACGCGTAGGTGCGCATCAGGTCGCGCTCCATATGGCCGGAGGCGGCCAGACCGGCGACCGTGTTCACCAGCATCGGGAAGAAGGTCATGATGATGACCACCGCCGCCTTGGACTGCCAGTCGAAGCCGAACCACATCACCATGATCGGCGCGACGCCGATGATCGGCAGCGCCGAGACCATGTTGCCGATCGGCAACAGGCCGCGTCGCAGGAACGGCACACGGTCTGCGAGCACCGCGGTGATGAAGCCGGCGCCGCTGCCCACGACATAGCCGAAGATGACCGCCTTGAAGATGGTCTGGCGGACATCGGCGCCGAGCACCGGCAGCGAACCGGCGATGCGCGCGCCGATGGCACTTGGCGGCGGCAGCAGGATGAAGGGTATGCCGGCCCCACGCGTCACCGCTTCCCAGATGATCAGGATCCAGGCGCCGAAGATGGCTGGGATGATCAGGCCCAGCGCGGTGCGAGCCCATTTGGCGAACGGACGCAATGATGACAGCACCGCCACGCAGCGCCAGCCAAGCAGCCATGCGGCGGTGAGAAGCAGGAAGTACGGCGTCCGCGCCAGGCCTTCGAAACCGGTGATGCCGCCAATCAGCAGCCAGGCGGCCAGATGCGCGCCGATGAAAAGCACAACGGCTTCGACGATGGACGGTATTCTGGTCACCGAGATCAAAGCGGCGACAAGCAGCACGCCGAAAATCAGCCAGGTCGTCGCCACATAGGGGTATATCAACGTCCCTGCAGGCTGCGCCAGTGCATCGACTTTCGGCGCGGCGATCGGGCCGAGCGCCACTGCGATCAGGCACAGCACGATCGCCAGCACTGCCTGCCAGGAGGGTTTCAGCCAGTTCATGCCGGCCTCCCGCCCATAGCGCGGTCGACGAGGCGCCCGGCAATGCCGACCACCATGACCAGAAGGGCTGCCACCACCGAACCGGCGACCAGCGCCGACCAGATGTCGATGGACTGGCTATAATAGGCGCCGGCGAGCAGCTTGGCGCCGATGCCGGCGACAGCGCCTGTCGGCAGTTCGCCGACGATGGCGCCGACCAGGCTTGCCGCCACCGCCACCTTCATCGAGGTGAACAGGAACGGCACCGAAGCAGGCACGCGCAACATCCAGAAGGTCTGCGCGCGACTGGCATTGTAGGTGTGCATCAGGTCGAGATGCATGATCTCGGGCGAGCGCAGCCCCTTCACCATGCCGACAGTCACCGGGAAGAACGACAGATAGGTCGAAATCATCGCCTTCGGGACGAGCCCGCTGATGCCGATCGCCCCCAGCACGACGATGATCATCGGCGCCACAGCCAGGATGGGAATGGTCTGCGAGGCGATGATCCACGGCATCAGGCTGCGGTCGAGCGTCGCCACATGGACAATGCCGACGGCGATGATGATGCCGAGCGCCGTGCCGAAAGCGAAGCCGAGCAGCGTCGACGAAAGCGTCACCCAGGCATTGTAGACCAGGCTGCGGTTGGAGGTGATGGGCCGCAGGAAGGTGTTCTCGAAGAAATTCACCGCCACCTGGTGCGGCGCCGGCAATGTCGGCTTCGGCTGCGACAGCGTCTTGCCGATGAGTTGGCTGAACGTGGATGTTTCACCCGCGCGACGATCGAGATCGCGCTGGAACGGCGTGTTGAGGATGACGGCGAAGACATACCAGAGCGCGATCACGCCAACGAGGATGGAGGTGACGGGAACGAGCTTGTCGCGGAAGGTGTCCATCTAGCGGGCCTCAGCCGACTGGCGCCCTCCTCTCCCCAACGGGGAGAGGGTGGCCGGAGCGAAGCGGAGGTCGGGTGAGGGGGTGGAAATCTTTCCGTCAAGGCAAGCCAAGATCGTATCCAGGACCGCTCGACGTTCGGCCAAAACCTCATGATTCCAGAACCGGAGAGCCGAATAACCTTGTCCGTTCAGCCAAGCTGTCCTGGAAGGGTCGGTTGGAGAATCTGCGTGCTGACTACCATCAAGTTCGACAATCAGGCTTACCTCGCGACAAACAAAATCCGCGATGAACGGTCCAAGCGGCACTTGCCTCACAAATTTGTAGCCATTGAGATGACGGTCTCTCAGCTCCCCCCAAAGCCTGTATTCAGCCTCGGTCTCGTCAACCCGCAGCTTTCGGGCGCGAGCGGTTGCCCCGACCTTTCTCTTGGTCGGATCCGTCGGCGCCGCCCCCTCACCCGACCTCCGCTTCGCTCCGGCCACCCTCTCCCCGTTGGGGAGAGGAGGAAGCTCATCCTGCCCCTCAATCATCATAGC
>NZ_RZPI01000156.1:0-9335 GCF_003998715.1 Mesorhizobium sp. M7A.F.Ca.CA.002.15.2.1 | reverse complement strand
GGATAGGTGGCGGCGAACAGCATTGCCATCGGCGCGCCTTCGGAGGAGCCGAGCAGCGCCGCACGGCCGCTGCCAGCGGCGTCCATTACCGCGCGCACATCGTCTATCCGCGTCTCGAGACTGGGCAGGTTATGCGCGTCGACACGGTCGGACAGGCCGGTGCCGCGCTTGTCGAACAGGATCAGCCGAGAGAACGCCGAAAGCCGCTTCAAGAGCCTGGTGTAGCCCTCGTCTTCCCAGTGCAGGTCGAGGTTGGAAATGAAGCCCGGCACGAAGACGAGATCGAACGATCCCTGCCCGACCACCTGATAGGCGATCCGCACATCGCCGCTACAGGCGTATCGCGTCTCGATCGGCCTCACGAGATTTCCACCCCGGCCTGACGATTTCTGGTCGTCAAACCATAGCAGAACAGCGCAGATTGCGGCAGCTTAAACTTTAGCGATTGTGAATGTAAGTTGGCGCGGCTTGGCGGCTATTCCTGCGAGGCGGCGACGTCGGCAGGGGAGGGCTTGAGCCCGAGTTTGAGGTCGGCCGCAGCCGGCGTGATCGGTCGCTTGATCCTGGCGGAGGCGGCCACCACCAACTCGTTGAAGTTCCCGGTGCCGTCGTCCAGCATTTCGAAGAACTGCCGCCGCATCCTCGGCTCCCAGAACTTGTTGATGTGCTCGGCGACGCCGGCAATGCCTTCCTCGCGCGGCTTGGAATGGAAGAAGTCGGCGATCTGGTTTGCCATGCGCACCAGCTTCTCGGCAGTGCTCATAATGTGTTCTTCGTCATGCGACATGCTTGGCAACTCCGCAAATCACCCGGTCGGGGTGGGTGAAAATATCAAAATCGTCGCCGCGAACCAGCGCCACCAGCGTCATGCCGGACTCTTGCGCCGTGCGGATGGCAAGGGCGGTCGGCGCCGAGACGGCGATGATGAAGGCCGAACCGATAGAAGCCGTCTTCTGCACCATTTCGACCGAAACCCTGGATGTCACCACGACAGCACCGGATGCGCCCTCGATGCCGGCTTTGGCCAGCGCACCCGCCAGCTTGTCGAGCGCATTGTGACGGCCGACATCTTCGCGCGCCATGACGATGCCCTTGCCGGGCACATAGAAGCCGGCGGCGTGCACGGCTCCGGTCTCGGTGTGCAGCGGCTGCACTTTCGACAAAAGCTTGACCGAACGGACAATATCGTTGGCATCAAGCGTAAGCTTTGACACACCAACCGCATCGACCGAACGCATCGCTTCCTCGATCGATTCGATGCCGCAGAGCCCGCAGCCGACCGGACCCGCGAGCCTTCGCCGCCGCGCTTCGAAGCGCGTGTTGGCTCGGTCCTTCAGCCGGATCTGGATGTCGATGCCGGCGCCATGGTCCTCGACCTCGATGGTTTCGATCTCCTCCGGCGCAGCTACAATGCCCTCGGTCAGCGAGAAGCCAAGCGCGAAATCCTCGAAATCGGCCGGGCTTGCCATCATCACCGCATGCGTGGTGCCGGCAAAGGAGAACGCCACCGGCGTCTCTTCCGGCACCATGCGGTTCGCCGTAGCAGTGCCGCTGGCGCGGTGCGCCAGCCGCGATACCTGCGTCGTGGCTTTGCGCCGCGCGCTCAAGACTACTCCGCCGCCTGCAAAGACGCGATGCGCCGGCTCTGCTTGGCTTGCTCGTCATAGTCGCGCTGCCATTCCGACGGCCCATTGGAGGCGCCGACCTGCACCGCCGTCACCTTGTATTCCGGGCAGTTGGTCGCCCAGTCGGAGAAGTCGGTGGTGATCACGTTGGCCTGCGTGTCCGGATGGTGGAACGTCGTGTAGACCACGCCGGGCGACACCCGGTCGGTGATCAGCGCGCGCAGCGTCGTCTCGCCCGAGCGGCTGGTCAGCCGGACCCAGTCGCCGTCGCGCAAGCCGCGGTTCTCGGCGTCGTGCGGATGAATCTCCAGCCGGTCCTCCGAGTGCCACATGCTGTTGTCGGTGCGCCTGGTCTGCGCGCCGACATTGTACTGCGACAGGATGCGGCCGGTGGTGAGCAGCAGCGGGAAGCGCGGCCCCGTCCTTTCGTCCGTCGCCACATATTCGGTACGGATGAACTTGCCCTTGCCGCGCACGAACCCGTCGATATGCATGATCGGGGTGCCGAGCGGCGCCTTCTCGTTGCAGGGCCATTGCACGGACCCGACACGGTCGAGCAGCTCGAAGGAGACGCCGGCGAAGCTCGGCGTGGTCATCGCGATCTCGTCCATGATTTCGGAGGGATGCTTATAGTTCCAGTCCAGCCCGATCGCGCGGGCAAGCTCCTGCGTCGCCTCCCAATCGGCGTAGCGCGCCTTCGGCTCAAGAACCTTGCGCACCATGTTGATGCGGCGCTCGGCGTTGGTGAAGGTGCCGTCCTTCTCCAGGAAGGTCGAGCCCGGCAGGAAGACATGCGCGTAGTTCGCCGTCTCGTTGAGGAAGAGGTCGTGCACGACGACGCATTCCATCGCGGCAAGGCCGGCTGCGACATGCTTGGTGTCGGGATCGGACTGCAGAATGTCTTCGCCCTGGATGTAGATGCCCTTGAAGCTGCCGTCGACGGCGGCGTCCAGCATGTTGGGGATGCGCAGGCCGGGTTCGTCGTCCAGCTTTACGCCCCACAAGGTCTCGTAGATATCGCGCACGGCTTCGCCGGAGATGTGGCGATAGCCCGGCAGTTCGTGCGGGAAGGAACCCATGTCGCAGGAGCCCTGCACGTTGTTCTGGCCGCGCAGCGGGTTCACGCCGACGCCGGGCCGGCCGATATTGCCGGTGGCCATGGCGAGATTGGCGATTGCCATCACAGTGGTCGAACCTTGGCTGTGTTCCGTCACGCCCAGGCCGTAATAGATCGCGCCGTTGCCGCCGGTGGCGTAGAGACGCGCAGCACCGCGGATCAGCTCGGGATCGACGCCGGACAATTTGCCGACGGTTTCGGGGCTGTTTTCCGGCAAGGCGACGAACGATGCCCAATCCTGGAACTCCGTCCAGTCGCAACGTTCGCGGATGAAGGCTTCGTCGAACAAGCCCTCGGTGACGATCACATGCGCCAGCGCCGTCAGCACGGCCACATTGGTGCCGGGCTTCAGCGGCAGGTGGTAATCCGCTTCGATATGAGCCGACTTGACCATCTCGGTGCGGCGCGGATCGAGCACGATCAGCTTGGCGCCCTGGCGCAGCCGCTTCTTGAGCCGCGAGGCGAACACCGGGTGAGCGGAAGCCGGATTGGCGCCGATGATGACGGCGACGTCGGTGAAGTCGACGGAATCGAAATCCTGCGTGCCGGCAGACGTGCCATATGTCTGGCCGAGCCCGTAGCCCGTCGGCGAATGGCAGACGCGTGCGCAGGTGTCGACATTGTTGTTGCGGAAACCCTGCCGCACCATCTTCTGGACGAGGTAGGTTTCCTCATTGGTGCAGCGCGACGAGGTGATGCCGCCGATCGCGGTGCGTCCGTACTGGTATTGGATGCGGCGGAATTCCTTGGCGGTATGGGCGATCGCCTCTTCCCAGCTTACTTCGCGCCACGGATCGGTGACCTTTTCGCGGATCATCGGCGACAGGATGCGGTCCTTGTGGGTGGCGTAGCCATAGGCGAAACGGCCCTTCACGCAGGAATGGCCGTGGTTCGCCTTGCCCTCCTTGTAGGGCATCATGCGAACGACTTCGTCACCCTTCACCTCGGCCTTGAACGAGCAGCCGACGCCGCAATAGGCGCAGGTGGTGACGGCCGAGCGCTCCGGCAGGCCCTTGGCAAGCACCGTCTTCTCACGCAGCGCATCGGTCGGGCAGGCCTGGACGCAAGCGCCGCAGGACACGCATTCCGAATCGATGAACGCCTCGTGCATTCCGGCCGAAACCCGGGATTCGAAGCCGCGTCCCTCGATGGTCAGCGCAAACGTGCCCTGCACTTCTTCGCACGCCCGCACGCAGCGCGAGCAGACGATGCATTGCGAGGCATCATAGGTGAAATAGGGGTTGGATTCGTCGCGGGCGATGTAATCGACTGCCAGCGAGCCATGGCCGGGCGCCACGCCACCTTCCGGCTTGACGTGGTTGCGGCCCTCGATGCCGTAGCGGTTCTCGGTCAGGCCGATCGACTTCGCCACCGCGTCGAACTCGCTGGCGCCGGTTCCGGCCTGTTCGTTCCAGCCGGTCGGATGGTCGGAGACATAGAGCTCCATGACGCCACGGCGAATGGCATCGAGCCGCTCGGTCTGCGTGCGCACGATCATGCCTTCGCCGACAGGCGTCGTGCAGGATGCCGGCGTGCCGCCGCGTCCTTCGATCTCCACAAGGCAGACACGGCACGAACCGAAGGAGTCCAGCATGTCGGTGGCGCAGAGCTTCGGGATTTCGACCCCGCCCTCCATCGCGGCACGCATGATCGAGGTGCCTTCCGGCACGGTGATGCTGCGCCCGTCGACGTTCAGCGTGACCTGCTTCTGCGCCTTCGATTGCGGGGTTCCGTAGTCAATCTCTTCGACGAGGGATGGGAAGTCGGCCTTGATGTTCATCTGCCAGCTCCTATTCGGCAGCCACGCGCACGGGCGCGGGCTTGAAGTCGTCGGGGAAATGGGTGATCGAGCTCATCACAGGGTAGGGCGTGAAGCCGCCCAGCGCGCAGAGCGAGCCGAATTTCATCGTGTTGCAGAGGTCGGTGACCAGAGCGAGGTTCTTCTCCGGCTCGATGCCCGCGGCGAGTTTGTCGATGGTCTCGACACCGCGCGTCGAGCCGATGCGGCAGGGCGTGCACTTGCCGCAGCTTTCGATGGCGCAGAATTCCATGGCGAAGCGCGCCTGTTTCAGCATGTCGGCGGTGTCGTCGAACACCACGATACCGGCATGGCCGATCAGCCCGTCCTTGGCCGCGAAGGCTTCATAGTCGAATGGCGTGTCGAACAGCGCGCGCGGGAAATAGGCGCCGAGCGGTCCGCCGACCTGCACTGCCTTGACCGGCCGGCCGGTGGCCGTGCCGCCGCCGATCTCGTCGACGATCTCGCCAAGCGTCATGCCGAAAGCGGCTTCGAACAGCCCTGCAAATTTGACATTGCCGGCGATCTGGACCGGGATCGTGCCGCGCGAGCGGCCCATGCCGAAATCCTTGTAGAAGGCCGCACCCTTGTCCATGATGACGGGCACAGAGGCTAGGCTGATGACGTTGTTGATCACCGTCGGCTTGCCGAACAGCCCCTTATGCGCAGGCAGAGGCGGCTTTGCCCGCACCATGCCGCGCTTGCCCTCGAGCGAATCGAGCAGCGCCGTCTCTTCGCCGCAGACATAGGCGCCGGCGCCGACCCGGATCTCCATGTCGAACGCGTGAGGGGAACCCAGCACGCTGGCGCCAAGAACGCCGGCCTTGCGGGCGATCTCGACGGCCTTGTTCATCGCCGCCACCGCATGCGGATATTCCGAGCGGACATAGACGAAGCCCTTGGTCGCGCCCGTGGCTATACCGGCGATCGTCATGCCTTCGATCAGCACGAAGGGATCGCCCTCCATGATCATGCGGTCGGCGAAAGTGCCGGAGTCGCCTTCATCGGCGTTGCAGACGATGTATTTGCGGTCGCCTGCTGTATCGAGCACCGTCTTCCATTTGATGCCGGTCGGGAAGCCGGCGCCGCCGCGTCCGCGCAGGCCCGATTCGGTCACCTCTGCGACGATGGCGGCAGGCGTCAGCGCCAGCGCGTTCATCAATCCATTCAACCCGCCATGTTTTTTGTAGGATTCGAGCGACAGCGGATCCGTGACGCCGCAGCGCGCGAAAGTCAGCCGCGTCTGCTTGGCCAGGAAGGGGATCTTGTCCGGCGCGCCCAGCCAGCGTTTATGATGGCCGCCGGTAAGGAAGCCGCTGTCGAACAGGCTTTTGACGTCGGACGGTTTGACCGGCCCGTAGGCGATGCGGCCGTTGGCTGTAGCGACTTCGACCATCGGTTCGAGGAAATAGGCGCCGCGCGAACCATTGCGCACGATCTTGGCCTCGATGCCGCGCTCGGCGAGTTCGCCGGCGATCGCCTTGGCGACCTTTTCGGCGCCAAGCGCCAGCGCACCGGAATCGCCGGGAATGTAGATACGCGGGATCATGAGCGCACCTCTGCAACGATCTCGTCGAGCTTCTCGTCATCGAGCCGTCCGATCACCTCGCTATCGAGCATGGCGGCGGGCGAACAGGCGCACAGGCCGAGACAGTAGACCGGCTCCAGCGTCACCGAACCGTCGCGGGTCGTTTCATGAAAGCCGATGCCCAGCAGTTGCTGCAGCTTGGCGGCGATGGCATCCGAACCCATGGACTGGCAGGATTCCGCCTGGCAGAGCTTCAACACATGCCGGCCTGCCGGATGGCTTCGGTAATCGTGATAGAAGCTGACGACGCCGTGCACCTCGGCCCTGGAAATGTTCAGCGCCTCGGCGATGACCGGCAGCGCATCCTTGGGCACATGGCCGAACTCTTCCTGGATGCCGTGGAGGATCGGCAGCAAAGGGCCTTCGAGCCCCTTCATCTCCTGGATGATCGCGGCCGTGCGCGACATAATCTCGGTACTTGCAGGCTGCATTGTCATGCAGCGCCCTCCCTATCGTAGCGACCCACGCATATCGGCCAAAAGCATCAAGCTGTTTTGGAACAACGACATGCGCGTGCCGCTTTATCGCTAAGTGCTTAAGAAATCAGAGAAAACCTCTGAAATCAATAAAGCGGTTTCGTTGTACGATAGAAATTTTCTATCGTTCCGTTTGACTAACCCTGTCTAGCGGAACGGTTGGCATGGAAATCGTCCGCCAGCGCCATTGCCTCGTCCAGCAGCGCCGAGACCAAAGGTGTGTGCGGTTCGCGCGGTGTCGCCACCAGGCCGACCGTGTGGCTGGCGTCAGGTTCGATGATTGGAATGGCGCGGATCGGTTCGGAAAAGCCGAATGTTTCCGCAAGGTTGAGCGGCATGATCGACGACCATTTGCCGGTGCGGATGTGCGAAAACAGCACGATCATCGAATTGGATTCCAGCGTCGGTCGCACCTGCACGCCGGCTTCGGCCAGATGCTGGTCGATGATGCGGCGGTTCTGCATGTCCGGCGTCAACAGGCACAGCGGCAGGTTTGAGAGCTCCGCCCATGTCACTTTGTCGCGGTCGGAATAAGGATTTCCCATCGCGGTGATCAGTTGGTAGCGCTCGTCATAGAGCGGCACGCTGGTCACCCGCCCCAGCGGCTCGTTGTCGAGATAGGTGATGCCGGCATCGATGTCGAAATTGCCGAGCAGCGACAGCACCTCGATTGAGGTCCGCGACAGCACCGAAAAGGTGACGCCGGGATGCTTTTCGCGAAATGGCGTCGTCAGCCGCGGCAGCATGGCGAGCGCCGTCGGGATGGCGGCGATGCGGATACGGCCCGAAAGTCCGTGGCGCGCCGCCCGCATTTCCTCGCGCATGGTCCTGGTGTCGCCGACGATGCGGCGTGCCCACACCAGCACCTGTTTTCCCTCCGGCGTCAGCCCCTGGAAGCGTGAGCCGCGCAGAACCAGCATGACGCCAAGCTGGCCTTCCAACTGCTTGATGCCGGCCGACAGCGTCGGCTGCGTGACGCCGCACACCTCCGCCGCCCGGCCGAAATGCTCCTCCCTGGCGAGCGCGATGAAGAATTCCAGCTTGTCGATCATGTGATCTTTCCGGTCGTTCGCTGCAAGGTCGGGGAAATTGTGCTCTACCGCAAGCGCCACGCACAATTGCCCTGCATCCACACCTTTAAGCCGGCTACCTGTTTCCCGCGGCTGAATGCGGCGCTATGTGGATGAAACTGGGAGATCGACCATGCTGGGCTGGTTCCGCAAGCTTTTGCCGCGCGAAGATCGCTTCTTCGACCTGTTCGAACGACATTCCCGCACCGTGGTCGGCGGCGCCGAGGCGCTGGAGCAGCTTCTCCAGGGCAGGGATATCGATCTCTGGTGCCAGAAAATCATCGATCTCGAAGATGAGGCCGACCACATCACCGCGGAAGTCCTGCTGGCGGTACGGCGCTCCTTCATCACGCCTTTCGATCGCGGCGACATCAAGGACCTGATCCAGTCGATGGATGACGCCATCGATATGATGCACAAGACGGTCAAGACGGTGAAGCTGTTCGAGCGCAAGGAGTTCGATCCGCTGATGCAGGAAATGGGTGGCGTCATCGTCGCCGCCGCCAAGCTGGTGGCCGAGGCGATCCCGCTGCTCAACAAGGTCGCAACGCATACTGTGCGCCTCAACGCCATCGCCGAAGAGGTGATGCGCGTCGAAAGCCGGGCCGACGACCTGCACGAGCAAGGGCTGAAGGATCTCTTCAGGAAGCACGGCAGCAGCGATCCGATGGCCTATATGATCGGCAGCGAGATTTATGGCCAACTGGAAAAGGTGGTCGACCGCTTCGAGGACGTCGCCAACGAGATCAGCGGCATCGTCATTGAGAATGTCTAGGTGATGGAAGCAACCATTGCCTTTCCCGTGCTGGCCGGCCTCGTCGCCGTCGCACTGTTCTTCGACTTTCTCAACGGCCTGCACGACGCCGCCAATTCCATCGCCACCATCGTTTCCACCCGCGTGCTGCGGCCGCAATATGCGGTGCTGTGGGCGGCATTCTTCAATTTCATCGCCTTCATGTTCTTCGGCCTCCACGTTGCCGAGACCGTAGGCAAAGGCATCGTCGACGTCAGCATCGTCACCCCGGCGGTGATCTTTGCAGCCCTGGTCGGCGCCATCGTCTGGAACATCGTCACCTGGATCGCCGGCATCCCTTCGAGCAGCTCGCATGCGCTGATCGGCGGCCTGGTCGGCGCCGGTGTGGCGAAGGCAGGCGTGGGCGCCATCGTTTGGACCGGGCTTGGCAAGACGGTCGCGGCAATCGTCTTGTCGCCAGCGACGGGCTTTATCCTGGCGCTCGTCCTGGTTCTCGTCGTCTCGTGGCTCTTCGTGCGCCAGACGCCGTTTGCGGTCGACAGCACCTTCCGCGTCATGCAGTTCTTTTCCGCCTCGCTCTATTCCCTCGGGCACGGCGGCAATGACGCCCAGAAGACCATGGGCATCATCGCCGTGCTGCTCTATTCGCAAGGCATGCTCGGCGCGACTTTCTACGTGCCGCTGTGGGTGGTCCTCACTTGCCAGTCGGCACTGGCGCTCGGCACCCTGTTCGGCGGCTGGCGCATCGTCCACACCATGGGCTCGAAGATCACCCGGCTGAACCCGATGCAGGGTTTTTGCGCCGAAACCGGTGGGGCGATCACGCTGTTTGCGGCGACCTGGCTCGGCGTTCCCGTATCGACCACCCACACCATCACCGGCGCCATCATCGGCGTCGGTGATGGTG
>NZ_RZPI01000155.1:0-9349 GCF_003998715.1 Mesorhizobium sp. M7A.F.Ca.CA.002.15.2.1 | reverse complement strand
GGGCGGCGCAGGCCGTTGCGGGCCTGGTCGAGCCGGACCGGCTGGTCGGGGATGGTGACGGCGAATGTGGTGCGCCCGCCAATGCTCTCGACCAGCTCGACCGTGCCGCCATGCGCGCGGATCAGTTCGTGCGCGATCGCCAGGCCAAGGCCGGTGCCGCCGCTGCGCGCCGAGCCGCGAAAGGCCGCGAACAGGTTTTCCCGCGCCTTGGGCGGCAGGCCGGGGCCGGTGTCGCTGACGGCGATGCGGCTGACGCTGCCCAGGCGCACGGCCGACACCGCCAGGCGGCGCACCAGGGCGCTTTCACTGTCGGTCGCCATCGCTTGCACGGAATTCCGGCACAGATTGGTCAGCACCCTGAACAACTGGTCGGAATCGGCATCGACCTCGAAGGCCGGCTCGACCGAATTGACGAACTCGATGCCTTGCTCAATGTCCAGCAGGCCGTGCACGTCCTCGACCAGTTGCCGCAGCCTCAGGCGTCGGCGCGCCGGCGGCGGCTCCTGCGTGCGGCCGTAGTGAAGCACGCCTTCGGAATAAGACACGGCGCGGTCGAGCGCGCGCAGCAGTTTCGGCGCGAAGGCCTGCACCGTCGGATCCTTGACCTGACGCAAGCGGTCCGACATCAGCTGCGCCGAAGCCAGGATGTTGCGCATGTCATGGTTGATCTTGGAAACCGCCAGGCCGAGATCGGCAAGATGCTTCTGCTCGGAGAGCATTTTTTGCAGCCGTTCCTGCATCTGCGACAGCTCGCGCTCGGCAACGCCGATCTCGTCGGCGCGGGCAGCCGGATGGATGATCCGCCCGGGATCGTCGGGCGCCTCGGAGAAGGACAGCATCGAGCGCGTCATCGTCCGGATCGGCCCGATCATGATCAGGTCGATGGCGGCGTAGACCAGCATGGCGGTGAACAGCGAGATCAGCAGCGAGACGAAGGCGACGTTGCGCGAATAGCGCAGCATCGCGTTGCGCAGGCTGTTGTCGGGCATGATCAGCTCGAACTCCTTGTCGGATTCGCCGACCGGACCGAAGACGCGCAGCATACGGTCGCCGCCGAAAAACAACGTGTCGAGCGCACCGGTCATGCCCTTGATCATGCCGATCGAGGCGATATCGATGTGTTCGTCGACCTTCGGCGGCATTTCGGCCACCACCAGCAGCCGCGAGACGCCTCCGTCGCGCACCGCGATCGCCTTGGCGCCGATCGCCATCAGCACGTCGTTCTGCGCCGTGCGCGACAGCGAGGTGGGTTCACCCTGCACCAGCACGATCGACACCGCCGCCGCCGTGCTCAGCCGCTCCTTCAGCCAGTTCAGCCGGTAGCTGGCGATCCAGGGCAGGAAGATCAGCACTTCGGCCAGCAGCACGAAGACGATGGTCAGCAGCAGCAGCTTGGTCGACAGGCCGCGCGACAGCGGCACCGTGCGCACGCTGGCCGGCGCCTCGGTGGACCCCGCCGTGCCGATCCCTTCCTGTGCCTGTATGGTTTCGCTCATGCGGCTAATGTCTTCACGATCACTTGATCAACGCAGATTAGGCGATTACGGCTTTTTTGCCAATTTCATCCTTGGTCGCAAACATAAACCGGCCTGAATGGCGAAGCTTTCGGCCCGACGACTCCGGATTGACTTCCAAAAGCCTTCTTTCTATAAGCCCGCACACGCTCGGGCCATTCGTCCCGGCGCGGTTTCGATCGCGCCAAAGCCGGCTCGGCAAAGCTCCTGTTACACAGTGACAGAATCAAGAAGGGCCGCACCCCGCGGTATTAAAACAAATGAAGCGTACCTACCAACCGTCCAAACTCGTCCGCAAACGTCGGCACGGCTTTCGTGCCCGCATGGCCACCAAGGGTGGTCGCGGCGTCGTCGCAGCTCGCCGCAACCGCGGTCGCAAGCGGCTCAGCGCCTGAACGGAAGACGAGATCGTTGCCCGCATCCGGCAAGCCAGTGGGACCAAATCCCAAGCGGCTTCTGAAGCGCGCGGAATTCCTGGCTGTCCGTCGTGGTGAAAAACGACGCGGGCGGCTTTTTCTCGTCGAAGTTCTCGACCGCGGCGACGGCCTGTCGCCGCGCGTCGGCTACACCGTCACCAAGAAGGTCGGCAATGCGGTTGTCCGCAACCGCGTCCGGCGGCGGCTGCGAGAAGCCGTCCGTACGCACGCCGCAAGTGACATGGCGCCTGGCAATGACTATGTCATCGTCGGGCGCGAAGACGTGCTTACCACTCCGTTCGGCCAGTTGAAGGCCGAACTCTCCCGCCGACTGCGCGGAACACGATAGGCCAAGGGCTTTCGATGGAAAACAACCGGAACTTCTTCATCACCATCGCGCTGTCGGTGCTGATCCTGGCGGTATGGCAATATTTTTATGTGTTGCCGCGCAGCGAAGCGCAGCGCGAGGCCGCCCGCGTCGAACAGCAGCGCGTCGAGGAGCAGAAGAAGGCCGCCGGCACCAATCCCGGTACCGACACCGGAACGCCCGCCGCCCCTGGCGACATTCCCAACGCACCCGGCACCGATGCCGTCACGCCGGCCGGCCGCGAACAGGCGCTCGCCACGACGACCCGCGCGAAGATCGACACGCCGAGCCTTGAGGGTTCGATCAACCTGACCGGTGCCCGTCTCGACGACCTCAAGCTCAAGCACTACACCGAGACGGTCGACAAGAACTCGCCCGAGATCAGCCTGCTCAACCCGGCGGCACTGCCCAATGGCTACTATGCCGAGATCGGCTTCGTCGGCAACGACAAGACCGGCGCGGTGCCCGGTCCCGAAACAGTGTGGGCTATCGACGGCAATGCGACACTGACGCCGACGACCCCGGTCACGCTGACCTATTCGAACGACAAGGGCCTGACCTTCAAGCGCACCTTTTCCGTCGACACCAACTACATGTTCACGGTGTCCGACACGGTGCAGAATGCCGGCACGGCCGCCGTCTCGCTGTCCAATTACGGCCGCGTCACCCGCTTCGACAAGCCGCTCGTTGCCAGCACCTATGTGCTGCATGAGGGCCTGATCGGCTTCACCGGCACGGAAGGCCTGCAGGAACACAAATACGCGTCCATCGAGAAGGACAAGCAGTTCACGCCGGGCAAGTCGACCGACGGCTGGCTCGGCATCACCGACAAATACTGGGCGGTGACGCTGGTGCCGACCGAGAAGCAGCCGTTCCAGCCGCGCTATGCCTATTTCGAGGACGGCCGCCATCGCTACCAGTCCGACTTCCTCACCGACCCGATCACCGTCGATGCCGGCCAGTCGGCGACGGTGGAGAGCGAGATCTTCGCGGGCGCCAAGGAAGTCGGCAAGATCAACGCCTATGCGGAAGACCGTCATATCAAGCGGTTCGACCTTTTGATCGACTGGGGCTGGTTCCACTTCATCACCAAGCCGATGTTCTGGCTGATCGACACGCTCTACAAATTCTTCGGCAATTTCGGCCTGGCCATTCTCGCCACCACCGTCATCGTCAAGGCCATCTTCTATCCGCTCGCCAACAAGTCGTACGCGTCGATGGCGAACATGAAGAAGGTGCAGCCGAAAATGCTCGAGATCCGCGAGAAATACGCGGACGACAAGATGAAGCAGCAGCAGGCGATGATGGAGCTGTACAAGACCGAGAAGATCAACCCGCTTGCCGGCTGCTGGCCGGTGGCACTGCAGATCCCGGTCTTCTTCTCGCTCTACAAGGTGCTCTACATCACCATCGAAATGCGGCACGCGCCGTTCTTCGGCTGGATCCAGGATCTGGCCGCGCCCGATCCGACGTCGCTGTTCAACCTGTTCGGCCTGATCCCGGTCACCCTGCCGCACATGCTGATGATCGGCGTCTGGCCGCTGATCATGGGCGTCACCATGTTCCTGCAGATGCGCATGAACCCGACGCCGCCGGATCCGACGCAGGCTGCGATCTTCACCTGGATGCCTGTCATCTTCACCTTCATGATGGCGGGTTTCCCGGCCGGCCTGGTCATCTACTGGGCCTGGAACAACACGCTGTCGATCCTCCAGCAGGGCATCATCATGAAGCGCCAGGGTGCCAAGATCGAGCTGTGGGACAATCTGGTCGCGCTGTTCCGAAAGAAACCATCACCGGCCGAATAGAAGGCGCAGCGCTTTCTCCAGCCTTCAAAGCCCCGCCTCGCGCGGGGCTTTTCGTTTAAGCAGCTCCGGCATCACGTTCCCGTGATCGGCGAAACTTGCGCCCCCTCGGCGGCGTGACTGCCTGTGCGTTTCCAAAGGCTATCAATTCCGATCAGCCCTCACACGGAGGAAGACCACATGCGCTTGCCGTCATTCAGGATCATCGCCCTTTCCGCACTCGTCGCCGGCGTGGCGATTGCCGCGCCCGCCTATGCCAAGAACCCGAATGTCGGCGGCGCGCCGATGTACACAACCAAGAACATCGTCGAGAACGCCGTCAATTCGAAGGACCACACGACGCTGGTCGCCGCGGTCAAGGCCGCCGGCCTGGTCGACACGCTGCAGGGCGCTGGCCCGTTCACAGTCTTTGCCCCGACCAACGCGGCGTTTGCGAAACTGCCCAAGGGCACCGTCGACACGCTGCTGAAGCCGGAGAACAAGGGCAAGCTCACCAAGGTGCTGACCGCGCATGTCGTGGCCGGCAAGATTTCGGGCGCCGAGATGATGAAGAAGGCCAAGGCGATGGGCGGCAAATACGAGATGAAGACCGTCTCCGGTGACACGCTGACCGCCGAAGTCAAGAAGGGCAAGCTCTACATCATGGATGAGTCAGGCGGCGAGGCGCGAGTGACGATCGCCGACGTCAACCAGTCGAACGGCGTCATCCATGTCGTCAACAAGGTGCTGTTGCCGAAGTAACGAACGGCTTCCGGCAAAGGGGATCAAGACAGGTCCGTTGGGGCTTTCTCGGGCCTGCCATCCCCGCCTCATGACGAGGTGCCATGTTTCTTGGGAAGTCGTATCGGCATTGGCCGGGGTCCTGTCCCTCACAGGACCCCGGTTTCTTTTTGGCTGTTGCCTGTGCAGCCGGATAAGTTTCGAGCGTCGTCACTCCATCACGGCGCTGTGGTCGATCTTGGCCGGAGTCGCCGGCTTGCGCAGCAACAGAACCAGCGGAATGGCGGCAAGCGACAGGATCATCATCAGCTTGAAGTCGTTCATATAGCTGATGATCGTGGCCTGCAGCGTGACCACGCCGTCGAGCGCGGCGCGGCCCGCGGCGCTGTAGGGATCCATTGCCTGGAAGATCGCCGGATTGCTGAACGCCTGGTTGTAGGGCGTCACATAGGTGGCGATATTGGCGTGGTTGACCTGCACGTTCTGCGTCAACAGCGCGGTGACCACCGATATGCCGACGCTGGAGCCGATGTTTCGGGACAGATTGTACAGTCCGGTGCCTTCCGCGCGCCGCTCCGGCGCCAGCGTGGCGAAGGTGATGGTGGTCAGCGGCACGAACAGGAAACCCAGGCCCGCGCCCTGGATGAAGCCGGTGCTGATGATCGTCCATTGCGAGACATCAGGGGTCCAGCCGGTCATGTCGTACATCGCCCAGGCGGTGACCAGCAGGCCGGTTAGAAGCAGCCAGCGCGTGTCCACCTTGCCGATCAGCCTGCCGACCAGGAACATGCAAGCCATGGTGCCGAGACCGCGCGGCCCCATGACGATGCCGGCCGTCACCACCGGATAGCCCATCAGGGTCTGCAGATAGGGCGTCATCAGGGCCAGCGAGGCCAGATAGGTGATGCCGATGATGAAGATGAAGATCATGCCGACGGCGAAATTCCTGTCGAGGAACAGCCGCGGGTTCACGAAGGTGTTTTTGGCGGTGAAGGTGTGGACGAGGAAGATGTAGAAGGCCGACGCGCAGATCAGCGCCTCGACGATGATCTCGGACGACGAGAACCAGTTGAGCTGCTCGCCGCGATCGAGGAACATCTGCAGCGACGCGATGGTGACGCTGAGCATGCCGAAGCCCAGCCAGTCCAGCCTGGCCTTGAGGTCCGTCTTGGTTTCCTGGACGAACATCGAGACGCCGGCGAAAGCCAGCGCGCCGATCGGTACGTTGATGTAGAACACCCAGCGCCAGCTGACATTCTCGGTCAGCCAGCCGCCGATGACCGGCCCGAGCACCGGCCCGACCATCACCGAAACGCCGAACAGCGCCATCGCCGAGCCGCGCTCCTCGACGCTGTAGATGTCGAGCAGGATGCTCTGCGCCAGCGGCACCAGGGCTGCGCCGAACAGGCCTTGCAGCAGGCGGAAGCCGACGATCTGCGGCAGCGACTGCGCGAAGCCGCACAGCACCGACGCGACGACGAAGCCGGTGATCGAGATCAGCAGGATGCGCTTGCGGCCGAAGCGATTGGCAAGATAGCCCGAAGGCGGCGTCATGACGGCTGCCGCGACGATGTAGGACGTCAGCACCCAGTTTATCTGGTCGGCGCTGGCCGAAACGCTGCCCTGGATATAGGGCAGCGCCACATTGGCGATGGTGGTGTCCAGCGCCTGCATGATCACGGCCAGGATCACGCAGGCGGTGATGGCGCCGCGATTGGCGACCACGCCACCTGTCGCGGACGCGCCGGTCATGACTTTTGTCCGAACCGACCGAGGAGGTCCGTCACGAAGTCCGGCAGGCCGCGCGCATGGCCGGTATCGATGCCGACCACGACGCTCATCCCGCCGCGCAGCGGCGGCTTGCCCTGGAGATCGTCCACCGTCACGCGCATCGGAATGCGTTGCACGACCTTGACCCAGTTGCCGGTGGTGTTCTGCGCCGGAAGCAGCGAGAAGCTCGACGACGACGCCGGGCTGATCGAGGCGACCCTGCCGTGCCAGACGGCACCGGGATAGCTGTCGACGCTGATCGTCGCCGTCTGTCCCGGCCGCACATAGGTCAGTTCGGTTTCCTTAGGCTCCGCCGCGATCCACAGATCGGTCGCCGAAATCAGGCTGAACGCCGGCTGCGAAGCCGGCAGGTACTTGCCGACCTGAAGCGCGTCGACATTGGTGACGATGCCGTCGAATGGCGCCTTGACGATGGAATCGGCAAGGTTGCGCTGGGCGTCGTCCACCGCCGACTGCGCCTGGAGATAGAACGGGTTCTTCTCCACCGGCTGGCTGGCGTCGCCGCCGAGCTGGGCAAGCGTCGCCTGTGCCTGCGCTTGGGCAACGGACACTTTCTGGCGGGCGGCGACGAGGTCGTGCTGGGCGCTGTCGAAGGTCGCCTTCGAGGAGGTGGAGGTCTTGAGCAGATCCTGCTGGCGTTGGAAAGCGGCCTCGTAATAGGGGATGTCGGCCTGCGCCTGCTCGATCAGCGCCTGCGACTGCTGGTAGCTCGCCTGCAAGGTCAGCACCTGGTTGCGCACTGTGCCGAGCTGTGCCTGGGCGGCGGCAAGAGCGGTTTCGAAAGAGGCCGACCGCAACCGGAAAAGCACCTGGTCCTTCTTCACCGCCTCGTTCTCGTGCACGTCGATCTCGGACACAGTGCCGGAGACATCGGTGGAAACGCCGAGCGACTGCGCCTGGATGTAGGCATTGTCGGTCGTCATGACCTGGCCGCCGATGACGTAGTAATAGCCGCCGACGACCAGCGCGAACGGAAGCAGGGCAAACAGGATCGGCCGTGCCCGGCCGCGCTTGGGCTTGACCGGCGCCGGAGGCGCCACCGCAACCCCGGCCTGGCGTGGCTCCTTGGACGGAGCCTCGAGCGCCGCCGGCTCCAGGGCGACCGGTGATTCGAGCTCGTCATTGTCGATGACGGTGCTGGCTCGCCTTTGCTCGCGTTCGCTGTCCAGCCGGATGACCTGGTCGCGCGCCCGGTCGGCGGCGGATCCGTCTTCTTCGACAGGCTTCTTTGGTGAGGTTGATTCAGCCATGTGTTTTCTCCCGGTCGGCGGCAGGCTGGGCGCAAGCCGCGAGCAGATTGGATTTGATGAGGGATAGGGTTTGCAGCAGATGCAGTTGCGCATCCGCGGAAAGGCCGACAAAGGCCTCGTCACGCGTCTTCCGCCCATTGCCGCGCATGATTTCGATCAGCGGATGGGCTTGCGGCTTCAGGTACAGCAGCCATGCCCGGCGGTCAGCGGGATCGGGCCGGCGCTCGATGAAGCCGCTTGCTTCCATCTTGTCGAGCAGCCGGGCGAGCGTGATCGGCGTGATCTCGATCAGGTCCGCCAGTTTGTTCTGGTGGATGCCTTCATGCAGGCTGAGATAGGCCAGCACCTGCCACTGGGCGCGGGTCAGCCCCGATGCCCGCGACCTCTGCTCGAACCGCTTTCGAAGCAGGCGCGCGACATCGTGCAGCACGAAGCTGATGTTGGGTGACGATGGCATGGGAGGTACTGGAGTTTTTCGGCGCGACTGTTAGTGAGCATGCTTATTATCATCATGCACATAATCTTGCTGGACGCGGTGCGCAAGACGGACTAAGCCCGCCTGGAAAAAATGACGCATGGGCTGCGACCCACCCAAAGGCTCAGGTAGCGGGCTGTTGCCGGGCAAGGATACGACGATGAATTGGCTGAAGATCGCGACCGTGGCGGCCATTGCAGGATGGCCGGGCATTGCGCTCGCAAAGGGCGCCGTCAGTTGCGGCGGCGCCGCCATGCTGGGTGGCGCGCAATTGAACTGCAGCCACGTCGAACCCCAGGCGCCGCCTCAGTTTTGCACCTATAGCTGGGCTCTCCACATGCCGGCCGGCGACCAGAAAATCGTCGAAGGCAGCTTCATGCTGCCGCCCGGCGCCACGAATGTCACCGTCTATCAGGGCAGCGGTTTCGACAGTGCGCTGTCCGATCCGATCGTGATTTGCCGCGGCAGCAAATGAGCAAGGCCGTCAAGGAAAGCTCGCTCGTCACCCGATTGGTGCTATAGGGCGGACCACGCTATTTTGAACGGGCGCATTCGAGTTTCGGATGCACCTGGCGGCCATTTCTCTGACGGATTTCGACATGGACGGACCCAACCCAGACATCTAGCACCCGATCCCGATGCATACCCGCGTCGGCTTCCTCAAGGGACTGGTGAACGCGCCAAACATCGAGATCGGCGACTTCACCTATTATGACGACCCCGACGGGCCGGACAAATTCGCCGAGAAATGCGTCCTGCATCACTATCCGTTCATAGGCGACAAGCTGATCATCGGCAGGTTCTGCGCCATCGCCGAGGGCGCGCGCTTCATCATGAACGGCGCCAACCACGCCATGTCCGGCTTTTCGACCTATCCGTTCAATATTTTCGGCCATGGCTGGGAAAAGGGTTTTAACCCGGCGACCTGGTCGAAGGAGGTGCGCGGCGACACCATCGTCGGCAACGACGTCTGGATCGGGATGGAGGCGGTGATCCTGCCCGGGGTGGAAA
>NZ_RZPI01000154.1:0-9351 GCF_003998715.1 Mesorhizobium sp. M7A.F.Ca.CA.002.15.2.1 | reverse complement strand
GGTGCTGCTCGACCTGTCGATGCCGGGCGCCAGCGGCCTCTCCGGCCTGATCTCGCTGCGTGGCATCCATCCGGCGGTGCCGCTGGTCGTGGTGTCGGCGCATGACGATCCGGCGACCATCAGGCGGGCGCTCGACCTCGGCGCTTCCGGCTTCATCTCCAAATCGGCCAGCATGGAAGAAATCCGCAGCGCCGTGCAATCGGTGCTTGCCGGCGATATTGCAGCACCCGTCGGCGTCGATCTCGGCATCGAGCGCGACCCTGAAATATCCGACCTGATCAAGCGGCTGCAGGCGTTGACGCCGCAGCAGACCCGGGTGCTCGGCATGCTGGCCGAGGGCCTGCTCAACAAGCAGATCGCCTATGAACTCGGCGTCTCCGAGGCCACCATCAAGGCGCATGTCTCCGCCATCCTGCAGAAGCTCGGCGTCGACAGCCGCACCCAGGCGGTGATCCTGCTGTCCAAGATCGGCAGCGACCCGCTGCAGCCGGCGGGTTAGACCCCTATTCCGCCGCCGGCGCCAGCGGCCTGACCCTGGCCATCATCGAGCGCAGTACCGCTGGTTTGAGCGGTTTGTTGATCACCGCAATCTCGAGCCCGCCGGCGGTCGTGCGCACCTCGTTGGAGCGGTCGGCGGTGACCAGCACGGCCGGCAGGGTGTCGCCATGGATCGCACGCAGCCTGACGACGAGTTCGAGGCCGGTTTCGCCGTCGAGATGGTAGTCGGCAAGGACGATGTCCGGGCGATGTATCTTCGCGGTCTCCAGATCCTTTGAACCGGACGCGGTGTCGACGTTGCAACCCCAGCCTTCGAGCAGGAGCCGCATGCCTTCGAGGATGCGGGCGTCGTTGTCGATGCACAGCACGTGCAGACCGGCCAGCGAGGCTGTCGCGCGGGCGGGAGCCCTGGCTTCGATCTCGCGTCGTGCCTGCACGGCCGCGACGGGCAGGATAACGGAGAATCGCGTGCCCTTGCCCGGACTGGAAAAGATGCGGATCTCCAGGCGCAACACCCGGGCGATGCGGTCGACGATGGAGAGGCCGAGACCGAGGCCCTCGGCCTCGCGCGCGCCCTCGTCGAGCCGGGTGAATTCGCGAAAGACGGTGTTCAGCTTGTCGCCGGCGATGCCGATGCCGGTGTCGATCACCTGGATCTCGGCCAATTCGCCGCGCCGCCTGACGCCAACCAGCACGCGGCCGCGGCGCGTGTATTTGATGGCGTTGGAGACGAGATTCTGGATCAGGCGGCGCAGCAAATTGCGGTCCGTCGTCACCGTCAGCGATGACGGCATGATGGTCAGCTCGAGCTTCTTTTCGGCGGCCAGCGGCCGGAAGTCGTTGCCGATCTGGCGCAGCAATCCGTCGAGGTTGAAGGCGGTGTCATCCGGCTTCATCGCGCCGGCATCGAGGCGGGAGATGTCGAGCACGGCGCCGAGAATGGTCTCGACGGATTCCAGCGAGGATTCGATGTTCACGGCCGCCTTGCCGGCAGGTCCCTTGCCGGCCTTCTCGATCAGCGAGGAGCAATAGAGCCGGGCGGCGTTCAGCGGCTGCAGGATGTCGTGGCCGGCGGCGGCGAGGAAGCGCGTCTTGCCGAGATTGGCCTCCTCGGCCAGCATCTGTGCCTGCGCCAGTTCCTCATTGACCCGGGTCAGCTCGATGGTGCGCGTCTTGACCCGCTGCTCCAGCGATTCATTGGCCCTTTTCAGCGCAAGATCCTGCTCGACGCGCCCGGAAATGTCGGCATAGGTGGCGACGATGCCGCCGTCCGGCATCGGGTTGGAGCGCAGTTCCAGGATGCGGCCCGAGGTTTTCAGCTCCATCTGCCACGGGCTGACGAAGCTGGTCAGCCGGTTGAGCATGGCCACACGCTGATCGGCGGGAATGTCGCCGCGCTCGGCGAGATGGCGCAGGATGCGGTCGAGCGAGACGCCGACCTGGCCCATCTCGTCGGGCAGGTCGAACAGCGCCCGGTACTGGCGGTTCCAGCAGATCAGGCGGAAATCGCGATCGAAGACGGTGATGCCCTGTTCCATCTGGTCGAGCGCGATCTGCAAGAGGTCGCGGTTGTGCTGCAGCGCCTCGGTGGCGTCGTCGAGCAAGCGGAAGGCATCTCGGGATTCGCGGTCGTGGCGCCGAAACAGCAGCGACAGGATCAGCCGTGCCGAGGAGGAGCCGACGGCGCTGGCCAGCAGCTGCTCGGAAAAGCGGATGACGTCCATGCTCGCCTGTTCGTTGCCGTGCAGCGAGGTTCCGTTGGTCTTTTCGAACGACTGGAAAGAGCGCTCGGTGCGCTCGACGCCGAGATAGCGCCCGATCGTGTCCTTCAGGTCGTTGACGGTGATGGCGGTGCGGAAACGGCGCAGGCTGGGCATCGGGCCGGCATCGCGCGGCACGAAGATCGACGCCTGGATGCGTTCCAGCGGCACCGACGCGCGCGACAGCGAGCCAAGCACGAAAAACACCGCATTGATCGACAGGCTCCACAACACGCCGTGGTTCAGCGGTTCGGCGACGGTGCCGAACAGGGCCTGCGGCCGCAGCGCCTCGAAGCCGAACAGCCCGTGCACGATGATGCCGGTATCGGCCGCGGCAAGCGACGGCAGGAGCAGTGTGTAGCCCCAGACGAGGATGCCGGCGACCATGCCGAGTGCCGCACCCCGGCCGTTGGCGCCGCGCCAGATCAGCCCGCCGATCAGGGCGGGGGCGAACTGGGCGATGGCCGCGAACGACATCAGGCCGATCGACGACAGGCGCGCGCTGTTGGTGCTCTCGCGGTAATAGAGGAAGGCGATGAACAACAGGATGAAGATCGCCCCGCGCCGCACATTAAGGATCAGCGTCGACCAGTCCTCGGTCTCGGAGGTCGAGGTCTTGAGCAGGCGGCGCACGAACAGCGGAATGACGAGATCGTTGGAGATCATGATCGACAGCGCCACGCTTTCGACGATCACCATCGCCGTCGCCGCCGACAGGCCGCCGATGAAAGCCGCCATCGCCAGCACATCATGGCCGCTGAACAGGGGCAGCGACAGCACATAGAGATCGCTGCTGGTTCCGGTGCCGACCAGCGACAGGCCGGCGAAGGCGATCGGCAGCACGAACAGGTTGATCGCCACGAGGTAGAGCGGGAACACCCATGTCGCGGTGCGCAGTTCGGCCTCGCCGCGGTTTTCGACGATGGTGACGTAGAACTGCCGCGGCAGCATGATGATGGCAAAGCCGCTCAGGCACGTCAGCACCAGCCAGGTGGCGAGCGAGGTGTTGTAGCTCATCGCCTGCCGGACCTGCGCGTTCTCGGCGAGCTTGTCGAACATGTCGCCCGGGCCGCCGAAGATCAGGAAGGTGACCATCAGGCCGATCGCCAGGAAGGCGGCGAGCTTGACGACGGTTTCGACCGCCACCGCCAGCACCAGTCCGTCCTGGTGTTCGGTGGCGTCGGCGTGACGGGTTCCAAACAGCACCGCGAACAGCGCCAACAGCATGGCGACGACCAGCGAGATGTCGCTGACGAAGGGATCGAACGAAGGCGGCGATCCCGTATAGTGCTCGACCATCAGGCTGACCGAACCGGATATCGCCTTCAACTGCAGCGCGATATAGGGCACCGCGCCGATGGTGGCGATCAGCGTGGCGATCGCCGCGACGGTGAAACTCTTGCCGTAGCGTGCGCCGAGGAAATCAGCGATCGAGGTGATCTTCTCGGTCTTGGCCAGCCGCACGATACGGTTGAGCAGCGGGAAGCCGAAGACGAAGACGAGCACCGGGCCCGTATAGATGCCGAGGAATTCGAGGCCGCGTTCGGAAGAGAGACCGACCGAGCCGAAGAAAGTCCAGGATGTGCAGTAGATCGCGAGGCTGAGCGCATAGATGAAAGGCCGCCCCCGGCTCGGCTCGGAGATGGCCGAGCGGCGGTCGCCGAGGCTGGCGATGGCAAACAGCAGCGTCACATAGGCGACCGCGATGATGACGATGAACAAGCCCTGCACGCTTGGACTTTCCTCCTCTGCCGTCTTTCTATCCGGCTTGCCCGGACGCAACCACAGCTTGGCGTCCGAGTCCATTGCAGAGCTGTGCAGGACGGCTATCAGGGCGGCGCGTCGGTGTCGTTATGGTGAAGATCGCCGCTGAGCGCCGTGGAAAATACGGCCAATGACGACCTCCTCCAAACCCATGCGATAGAGGATGATGTGCTTGCCGTGGACGAACTGATGGGTCCTGCCTTCATAGAGCCGGCCCATACTCGGATAGTCGCCGAGCAACTCAAACACCGCGTCGAGTTCGCGCAGGTACTTTTCGGCCTGAGTGTGGCCGAAGTTTTCGAAGGTGTGTCGGTAAATGTCTTTCAGATCGCGTTCGGCGCGATGCGTTATCCTATGGCGCATGCGGGAGTTCGGCACGCGCTTCCCGAATAATGTCGTCGATCGACTTTTCGCTGACCGGGCTCTCAAAACCTTCGTTGATCGCCGCCTGAATCGCTTTCCGCTTCTCGTCGGGCGAAAGCGCGTCAAACCAAGCGCGCTGCTCCTTTGTTGGAGCCGCCCACGGATAAACATCAATGCTGATGGTTTCGAGCATGTTCATGAGAACATTATAGGCGAAAACGCCTATAATTTCCAGAAATTCAATGCTGGCTTTGCCGTGCCGTCAATGCGGGAAACCTTGCAAAGAGCGATTGATCGCTCGCGTCAACAACCAGGGGCCCATGCCGTGCTCGGCGGCAATCTGGTCCAGCGTGGTCGTTTTGCAGTGATTCGGCGGCATCTGTGTCGATTTGCATCGCGGGGATATGAAATTTCACGCCCTTGTACGCAACGCGTCAAATTCGGCAGAGCTGCCGCCCAAAGTGCCGTAAGGTAAGGAGAAAGCGGTTGTTTTCTCCCTTTTACCCATGTTGCGTCAGGAGGTTTTTGTTATGTTGCCTCAGGTCGATGCCGCAAGGACGGAAACGGCAGCTCGGCCAGTCACGACAAGGAGGGTCGAATGCTGAAAGAATTCCAGGAATTTATTTCCAAGGGCAATGTGATGGACCTTGCGGTCGGCGTCATCATCGGCGCGGCCTTCGGCAAGATCGTCGATTCCCTTGTTAACGATATCATCATGCCGATCGTCGGCGCGATTTTCGGCGGCTTGGACTTCAACAATTATTTCCTTGGCCTCTCCTCGGCCGTCAACGCCACCTCGCTGGCCGACGCCAAGAAGCAAGGCGCGGTCTTTGCCTACGGCAGCTTCATCACTGTCGCGTTGAACTTCCTCATCCTCGCTTTCATCATTTTCCTGATGGTCAAGGCGGTGAACAACATGCGCAAGCGGCTTGAGCGCGAGAAGCCCGCTGCACCGGCGGCTCCGCCGCCAGCCGACGTCGCGCTGCTCACCGAAATTCGCGATCTGCTCGCCAGGCGCTGACCACGGGCAGCATTGCTGGACCAAAACCCCGGTCGTTGGCGGCCGGGGTTTTCTGTTTTCGCATCTGGTAAGGACCGCTGACGAAAACCGCAGACCAAAAACGGATCCGCCCATGACCCTGATCGACAGCTTGCGCACCGAGGCCCGTGCGGCACCCGAAAGTGGCATTGTCGCCGTCGTCAATTACGGCCGCCTGCGCGAAGGCATGATTCCGCTCTGGGCCGGCGAAGGCGACCTGCCGACGCCAGCCTTCATCACCGATGCCGCGTCGAAGGCGCTGGCCGGCGGCGAGACATTCTACACCTGGCAAAGGGGCATCCCCGATCTCAGGCAGGCACTCTCCCGTTACTATGCCAGGCATTTCGGCAAGAATTTCCCGGAGGAAGAATTCATCGTCACCGGCTCCGGCATGCATGCCATCCAGCTGGCGCTCGACGCGCTCGCCGGCGCCGGCGACGAGGTGGTCTACCTGTCGCCGGCCTGGCCGAATTTCGATGCCGCAGCAGGGATAGCGGGAGCCGTTCCAGTCGCGGTCACGCTCGATCATTCCGGCAATGGCTGGTCCTGCGACGTCGAGAAGATCGCCGCTTCGATCACGCCGCGCACAAAGGCGCTGTTCATCAACACGCCGTCGAATCCGACCGGCTGGACCGCCGATCACGAGACCTTGCAGGCGATCCTCGCTCTGGCGCGCGCGAAAAACCTCTGGATCATCGCCGACGAGATCTATTCACTGTTCCACTACGGCCACGGCCGCGCGCCGTCCTTCCTCGACATAGCGTCGGCGGAAGACCGTATCCTGTACGTCAACTCCTTTTCCAAGAACTGGGCGATGACCGGCTGGCGCGTCGGCTGGATCAAGACGCATCCGAGCTTGCAGCAGGTGTTCGAGAACCTGATCCAGTATTCGAGCTCCGGCGTCGCCCAGTTCATGCAGCGCGGTGCGGTCGCCGCCCTTGACGAGGGCGACGCCTTCGTCGCCGAACAGGTGGAGCGGGCGCGCAAGGCGCGCGACCTTGTCTGCGGCATCCTCGGCGCCACCGGCCGCGCTGGGTTTACGGTGCCGCAGGGCGCGTTCTATCTGTTTTTCACCGTCGAGGGCATCACCGATTCACGCACCGCTGCCTTCGACATCGTCGACAAGGCCAATGTCGGCCTGGCGCCAGGCACCGCTTTCGGCCCCGGCGGCGAGGCGTTTTTGCGGCTGTGCTTCCACCGCCGTCTCGACCAGATCGAGGAAGCGGCACACCGGCTGGCGAAGTGGATGAAGAACGCCTGAGCCGCTGACGAAGCCCGAATTGAAATCGCTCCGGCGAGCCAGATGGCCGCCGGAGTAGAGTTCCAAACGGCATCAGCCGCCTGACTTGGGCACCAGCAATGGAATGATGCGGTCGCTCTTGGCCACCGAAGGCCGACCGGCGGAGCCGTAGGGGATACCGAGCGCATCCCAGGTCTCGACCAGCGCATCCTGCAATTCGGCGATCAGCGCATCGGAATGGAACGGCGTTGGCGTGATGCGCAGCCGCTCGGTGCCGCGCGGCACGGTCGGGTAGTTGATCGGCTGGATGTAGATGCCGTGCACGCCGAGCAGGCGGTCGCTGGCCATCTTGCAGGCCTCGGGATCGCCGACCAGCAGCGGCACGATGTGCGTCGGCGAATCCATCACCGGCAGGCCGGCGGCCGACAGGATGTGTTTGGTTCTCGCGGCCTGCTGCTGCTGGGCGTCGCGCTCGGCCTGCGAGCGCTTGAGATGGCGGATCGAAGCGGCCGCGGCGGCAGCGATCGCCGGCGGCAGTGCCGTGGTGAAGATGAAGCCCGGCGCATAGGAGCGCACGGCGTCGATCACAGCGCTGGTGCCGGTGATGTAGCCGCCCAGCGTGCCGAATGCCTTGGCCAGCGTGCCTTCGATGATGTCGATGCGGTCGGCCAGGCCTTCGCGCTCGGTGATGCCGCCGCCGCGCGGCCCGTACATACCAACGGCATGGACCTCGTCGATATAGGTCATGGCGTTGTAGCGCTCGGCGAGTTCGACGATCTCTTTGATCGGCGCGATGTCGCCATCCATCGAATAGACGCTTTCGAAGACGATCAGCTTGGCACGTTCGCGCCCCGCCGCCTGCAAAAGGCTTTCCAGATGCGCCACGTCATTGTGGCGGAAGATCTTCTTTTCGGCGCCGGAACGCCGCACGCCTTCGATCATCGAGGCGTGGTTCAATTCGTCCGAGATGATCAGGCAGTTGGGCAAAAGCTTCGCGATGGTCGAGATCGAGGCCTCGTTGGAGACGAAACCGGAGGTGAAGACCAGTGCCGCTTCCTTGTCGTGCAGATCGGCAAGCTCCACCTCAAGCTCGACCAGCGGGTTCGAGGTGCCGGAAATGTTGCGGGTGCCGCCGGCGCCCGAACCCATCTTGCCAGCGGTATTCTGGAACGCGGCGATGACGTCGGGATGCTGGCCCATGCCGAGATAGTCGTTGGAGCACCAGACGGTGATTTCCTCGGCACGGCCATTGGAACGCCAGATGGCGCGCGGGAACTTGCCCGCGATCCGCTCGAGGTCGGCGAAAACGCGGTAGCGACGCTCGGCATGGAGCTGGTCGATCGCTTCCTCGAAGAACCGCTGATAGTTCATGTCGACTTCCCAATTTTTGCGCGGGATCATAATCATTGGCCCGTTGGTCGTCCACCTGGCCTTTTTGGTCAAAATGCCACGCCCCGGACCTGTTCCTAACGACCGCGGATCGTGGCCTATTCCCTTGATGTGGATGAACTTTGTTTCAGGACAATGCCACTGGCCGGCAATGCCGGTTACCAGGGGGTTCCAATGGCCATGCGGCGGGCTTTCCAGTAGAGCGGGGTTGAGACAGTTTCCGATAAATCTTGGATAAGCGAGGACGCGGATGACAGTTTTGGTGACAGGCGGCGCCGGTTACATCGGCAGCCATATGGTCTGGGAGCTGCTGGATGCCGGCGAAAGCGTGGTCGTTCTCGACCGTCTTTCCACCGGTTTCGAATGGGCAGTGGCGCCGGAGGCCAAGCTGGTCGTCGGCGATGTCGCCGACAAGGAATTGGTCGGCGCGGTCATCAGGGAGAACAAGGTCGACGCGATCATTCATTTCGCCGGCTCGATCGTGGTTCCGGAATCGGTCGCCGACCCGCTCGGCTATTATGAGAACAACACCTCGAAGACGCGCACGCTGATCGAAACCGCGGTGCGCGAAGGCGTGCCCAATTTCATCTTTTCCTCGACCGCCGCCGTCTACGGCGGCGCCGGGCTGGAGCCGGTGCGCGAGGACGCCCGCCTGGCGCCGGAATCGCCCTATGGCCTGTCCAAGCTGATGAGTGAGTGGATGCTGCGCGACGCGTCGATCGCGCATGGCCTGCGCTATACGGCGCTGCGCTACTTCAACGTCGCCGGCGCCGACCCGAAGGGCCGCACCGGCCAGTCGACGCCGGGCGCAACCCATCTGATCAAGGTCGCCTGCGAGACGGCACTCGGCAAGCGGCCGTTCATGCAGGTGTTCGGCACCGATTATCCTACGCCGGACGGCACCTGCATGCGCGACTACATCCATGTCAGCGACCTGGCGGCGGCGCATCGCCTGGCTTTGCAGCGGCTGCGCGCCGGGGGACAGAGCCTCGTCGCCAATTGCGGCTACAGCCATGGCTATTCGGTGCTGGAGGTCATCGACAGCGTGCGCCGCGCCTTTGGCCATGATTTCGAGGTGAAGATGGGTGATCGCCGCCCTGGCGACGCCGCGGCGGTTGTCGCCAATTCGGATCTCGCCCGCGCCGAGCTCGGCTGGACCCCGCAACGCGACGATCTCGACCAGATCGTCGCCGATGCGCTCGCCTGGGAGCGCATCCTGACCGGCAAGAACTCCGCGCGCGGCTGAGCCGGGTTCTCCCAAGGGCTCGCAAGCCGGGCAGTGAAGCGCTATTGAAGGC
>NZ_RZPI01000153.1:0-9387 GCF_003998715.1 Mesorhizobium sp. M7A.F.Ca.CA.002.15.2.1 | reverse complement strand
GCATATCTTTCACTGGCTATTGCCATACAAGCTGCATACCAATTTCTACCAGCTTTGGTTGTGCGCCCGCCACCACGCCCCGAGGATAGCAATTGGCACTGCGCCTCATCAGCGGCAAGCTGTTCCTCACAAGGGTCGTCATCCGGCGGCCCAGCTGGCGGCGGAGGCGGAGGCGTCGTACGCCGTTCCGACGGCATCGGGCAAGATTGTGGCCCTGGCTGCGGGGGGGGGACGTAAAACGCAGTCCAAGGGATTGCCACCCCAACACCACCATCGATTCCCTCCTGGACCTGGAACCCAATACAACCCGCTCGGATCCACCTTCATCAGCGGGCTGTTGCCGACATACGCCCACCTTGACGGCCCATTCGGCATACCGAGCGGATCGGGCTGCAGATAGCGCCCGATGGAAGCATCATAATGGCGGTGCCAATTGTAGGCGAGCCCCGTCTCGATCTGGAACTATTTGCCGGGGAAGCGCTGGTTGAGCGTCGCCGTGCCACTGATGCTACGCACCTCACCGTAAGGTAGATAGCTCGCCTGCCAGACGACATTGCGGCCCTGGTCGGTCATCATGACCGGCCGTTCGAGATGGTCAGTCAGCACGTAATAGAGCACCGGCGTGATGCCGGCGTCGGCGACCATCGCCAGCGGGCGGCCTTCGACCCAGATGTATTCGGTGACCAGCGCGCCGGACGCGTCATATTCGGCGATTACATTGCCGTCGAGGTCGTGCACCATGTGCAGCGTGGCCGACGAGGCGGCGATGGTGCGCGAGACCAGCCGCGACAGGTAGTCGTAGATGTAGGCGCCTGCCGTCGTGCCGTTCGTGGTGGCGCCCGAGAGCTGGCCGGCGGCATTGTAGCTGTAGGTCTTGGTGAGCTCCGGCGAGACGGTCGCGTCCTGCGTGACGTTGCCGGCAAGGTCCGACTGGAAGCCGCGGCTCGGTGCGCCGCCGGTGAGGATGCCGGTCAGCCGGTTGGAGCCGCCCTGAAGGCTGTAGGTATCGATAGAGGTGACGCCACCAATGGTTACGGTGCGCTGGGTGATGTTGCCGACACCGTCGATCGTATAGGTGAGGCTGCCCCACGGCCCATCGGCATTCTCGATGAAGCCGTTGGCCGTATAGGTGTAGGTCTCATTGTTGGCGGGGTTGATCCTCGATTGCCGTGAGATTGCGCTTGTCCTGGTATTGCAGCGGATGAGATCCTGGCCTGCTACCCAGGCGTTCAGATGCAGCGTCCGCCGTCGACCTCCAGCGCCACGCCGGTGATGAAGGCGGCTTCGTCCGAGGCCAGCCAGAGTGCGGCGTTGGCGATGTCGAGCGGCGTCGAGAGCCGGCCGAGCGGGATCGATGCGCGGAACTTCTCGCGGATTTCGGGTGTGTCGGCGCCCATGAATTTCTCCAGCATGCCGGTCTCGCCGGCAACCGGGCAGAGGCAGTTGACGCGGATGTTCTTCGGCGCCAGTTCCACCGCCATCGATTTGGTGGCGGTGATCGCCCAGCCTTTCGACGCATTGTACCAGGTGAGGCCGGGGCGCGGCCGCAGACCCGCGGTGGAGGCCGTGGTCAGGATGACGCCGCCGCCCTGCCGCTCCATGATCGGCACCACGGCGAGTGCCGCGTGATAGATCGCCTTCATGTTGACGGCGGTTATCAGGTCGAAGGTCTCCTCGTCGACATTGAGCATGTCGCCGTTGCGATGGGTGTAGCCGGCATTGTTGACCATGATGTCGATGCGGCCGAATGCGCTTTTGGCGGCATAGATCATCTCGTCGAATTCGGAGCGCAGCGAGACATCGGTCTGGGTCCAGATCGCCGCTTCGCCGATCTCGCCGGCGACGCGCTCCGCGCCCCTGGCGTTGAGATCGGCGACAACGACCCTGGCACCCTCCTGCGCAAAGCGCCTGGCGATGCCCTCGCCAAAACCGGACGCAGCACCGGTGATGACGGCAACCTTGTTTTCCAGACGCATGTTTTTCCCGCTCATGATTGATGACGATCAACCGGCGCGCCGATAGCGCACATCCGCGCGAACCCGTGGCTTCTGGCCGGATTGCTCGAAAGATGTGCGGCCATCGCCGATTTCTCCTTTGGCTTTCGCGTCGATCCCGCTCTATGCTGCAACTGCGAAGGCTTCCGGTGCCGCGCCTGTCGACAAGCCTCCGGGTCATCGGACTGTCAAGGGGCAGGCGCATACACCCAGATGTGACACCATGGCACTGGAAAATTTAAATCGATTAGATTATATCAGCCGCGTCACAGCGACCGGCGTCAGAGCGGACAGACCATGACCAGCCAGATCATCCCCGTCGATCCTTTCGACTTCATCATTTTCGGCGGCACCGGCGATCTGTCGGAGCGCAAGCTTCTGCCGTCGCTCTATTATCGCCAGCGCGACCATCAGTTTTCGGAGCCGACACGCATCATCGGCACCTCGCGCTCGAAGATGAGCGACGAAGAATTCCAGGCCTTCGCCAAGCAGGCGATCTCGGACCACGTCAAACCGGCCGACATCGACGCCAAGGAACTGAAGACCTTTCTGGCGCGGCTGTCCTACGTCTCCGCCGATGCGACGAGCGGCGCCGGCTTCGACAAGCTCAAGAAGGCGATCGGCGACAGCGACCGCATCCGCGCCTTCTACCTGGCGGTGGCGCCGGCGCTGTTCGGCGACATCTCGCACAAGCTGAAAGAGCACAATCTGATCACGCCGAACTCGCGCATCGTGCTGGAAAAGCCGATCGGCCGCGATCTCGATTCGGCACGCAAGCTCAACGACCTGGTCGGCGACGACTTCCACGAAAGCCAGATCTTCCGCATCGACCATTATCTCGGCAAGGAGACGGTGCAGAACCTGATGGCGCTGCGCTTTGCCAACGCGCTCTACGAACCGTTGTGGAATTCAGCCCATATCGACCATGTCCAGATCACCGTGGCCGAGACCGTCGGCCTGGAGGACCGCGTCACCTATTACGACAAGGCCGGCGCGCTGCGCGACATGGTGCAGAACCATATGCTGCAGCTCTTGTGCCTCGTCGCCATGGAAGCGCCGTCGTCGATGGATGCCGACGCCGTGCGCGACGAAAAGCTGAAGGTGCTGCGGGCACTGAAGCGCATCAACGGCAACGAAGCGCCGAAGCACACCGTGCGCGGGCAGTATCGCGCCGGGGCTTCGGCCGGCGGACCGGTGAAAGGCTATGTCGAGGAACTCGGCAAGGACAGCAACACCGAGACCTTCGTCGCCATCAAGGCCGAGATCGGCAATTGGCGCTGGTCGGGCGTTCCGTTCTATCTGCGTACCGGCAAACGGCTGGCGACGCGGGTTTCGGAAATCGTCATCGAATTCAAGCCGATCCCGCATTCGATCTTCGGCGACAGCGCCGGACCGATCTTCGCCAACCAGCTTGTCATCCGGCTGCAGCCGGACGAAGGCGTCAAGCAGTTCATCATGATCAAGGATCCGGGCCCGGGCGGCATGCGGCTGCGCCAGATTTCGCTCGACATGAGTTTCGCGCAGTCCTTCGACGGCCGCGCACCGGACGCCTATGAGCGGCTGATCATGGACGTCATCCGTGGCAACCAGACCCTGTTCATGCGCCGTGACGAAGTCGAGGCGGCGTGGAAATGGATCGACCCGATCCAGAATGCCTGGGAAAGTGCCAGGCAGGAGGCGCAGGGCTACACGGCGGGCACCTGGGGTCCATCGGCCTCGATAGCGCTGATCGAACGTGACGGGCGGACATGGCACGAGAGCAATTGAACAGCGCCGCCTACAGCTGGAACGGCTTCAGCGGGCGCCAGGAACTGGCGGCAGCCCTTGCCGGCCATGTTGCAGGCAGACTGACCAAGGCGATCGCCGAGCGCGGCACGGGGTTGCTCGCCGTCTCCGGCGGCACCACGCCGGCAAAATTCTTCGCCGCCCTTTCAGCGATACCCATCGCCTGGGACAAGGTGATCGTGACGCTGGTCGACGAGCGTTTCGTGCCGGCCTCCTCGCCACGCTCCAATGCCGGGCTGGTGGCCGCCAATCTGTTGCAGAACGCGGCCAAGGCGGCTCGTTTCGTGCCGCTCTATCACGAAGCCACCAGCATCGAGGATGCGGCCTCGTCCGACGATGCAGCGCTCCGATCCTTGCCCTGGCCGCTCGATGTCGTCGTGCTCGGCATGGGGCCGGACGGCCACACCGCCTCGTTCTTTCCCGATGCCGCCGACCTGGCAACGCTGCTCGACCCGTCTTCCGACAGGATCGTGCTGCCGGTTCATGCGGCAAGTGCGGGCGAGCCGCGGCTGACCCTGTCGCTGGCCCGCATCGTCGAAGCCGGCTTCATCGCGCTGCACATCGAGGGTGAGGACAAGCGTATCGCCTTCGACGGCGCGGTGGCGCCCGGGCCGCGAAAGCCAATCCGCGCCGTGCTCGACGCAGCGCAAAAGCCCGTAGAGGTTTTCTGGGCACCCTGATTCTCGATTTACACCGGTCCCGGCAAACGGCGGGAGGATGTTTCCGGGACCTCGCCTGAAAGGACCGACACCATGACCGCCAGACGCGACATCGAAGCCATTACCGAACGCATCCGCCAGCGCTCTAAGCCCGGCCGCGAGCGTTATCTCGGCCGCATCGCCGAGGCGTCGAACCGCACCGCCAACCGGGCCGTTTTGTCGTGCGGCAACCTCGCTCACGGCTTTGCGGTGTGCAGCCCCTCGGAAAAGCTCGCGCTGGGCGCCGACAAGGTGCCGAACCTCGGCATCATCACCTCCTATAACGACATGCTGTCGGCGCATCAGCCGTTCGAGAGCTTCCCCGCGCTGATCAAGGATGCAGCCCGCAAAGCCGGCGGCATCGCCCAGGTGGCAGGCGGCGTGCCGGCGATGTGCGACGGCGTCACCCAGGGCCAGCCCGGCATGGAGCTGTCGCTGTTTTCGCGCGATGTCATCGCCATGGCCGCCGCGATCGGCCTGTCGCACAACATGTTCGACGCCGCCGTCTATCTCGGCGTCTGTGACAAGATCGTGCCGGGGCTGGTGATCGCCGCCCTCACCTTCGGCCATCTGCCGGCGGTGTTCATTCCGGCCGGACCGATGACATCAGGCCTGCCCAATGACGAAAAGGCCAAGGTCCGCCAGCTCTACGCCGAGGGCAAGGCCGGACGCGCCGAACTGCTGGAGGCCGAGTCCAAATCTTACCATGGACCGGGCACCTGCACCTTCTACGGCACGGCGAATTCCAACCAGATGCTGATGGAGATCATGGGCCTGCACACGCCGGGCGCGTCCTTCGTCAATCCAGGCACGCCGCTGCGCGAGGCTTTGACCCGCGAGGCGACCAAGCGGGCGCTGGCGATTACTGCGCTTGGCAACGCCTATACGCCCGTCGGGCGGATGATCGACGAGCGCTCGATCGTCAACGGCGTCGTCGGCCTGCATGCCACCGGCGGCTCGACCAATCACACCATCCACCTGATCGCCATGGCGGCGGCGGCCGGCATCGCCATCACATGGCAGGATATTTCCGACCTGTCGGAAGCGGTGCCGCTGCTGGCGCGGGTCTATCCGAACGGCCTCGCCGACGTGAACCATTTCCACGCCGCCGGCGGGCTCGGCTTCCTGATCCGCGAACTGCTCGACGAAGGCATCCTGCATGAGGATGTGCAGACGGTGTGGGGCGAAGGCCTGCGGCCCTATGCGGTCGAGGCAAAGCTCGGCGCCGACGGAGGCGTGGTGCGCGAAGCCTCGCCGCGGACAAGCGGCGACGAAAAGGTGCTGGCGCCTTTCAACAAGGCGTTCCAGGCGACCGGTGGCCTGAAGGTGCTGTCAGGCAATCTCGGCCACGCCGTCATCAAGACTTCCGCGGTGAAGCCGGAGCGGCGTATCATCGAGGCGCCGGCCAGGGTCTTCGACAGCCAGCAAGGGCTGAACGATGCGTTCAAGGCAGGCACGCTGACCGGCGACTTCATCGCCGTCATCCGCTTCCAGGGGCCGAAGGCCAACGGCATGCCGGAACTGCACAAGCTGACCACCGTGCTCGGCATCCTGCAGGATCGCGGCCAGCGCGTGGCGCTGGTCACCGACGGGCGCATGTCGGGCGCCTCCGGCAAGGTGCCGGCGGCGATCCATGTCACACCGGAAGCGGTCGAGGAGGGTCCTATCGCCAGGATCCACGAAGGCGACATCATCCGGCTCGACGCCGATGCCGGCACGCTGGAAGTGCTGGTGCCGGCCGGCGATTTCGCGCTGCGCCGGACGGCGGATGCCGACCTCATCGGCAACGAGTTCGGTTTCGGCCGCGAGCTGTTTGCCGGCTTCCGGCAATTGGTCGGCCGCGCCGATCATGGCGCCAGCGCCTTCGGCACGGCCTGACGGCAGTTCTGCGCAACCCATGAAAAGGGGCGGCACTTGGCCGCCCTCTTGCGGTTGTGCATACGATTCTATTGCACGGTTAGCTCAGCTCGCTCGCCGGCCTTGACCGTCACGTTGCCTTCTTTCGAACTGTTGTCGGATTTCTCCGAGACGACGGCATAGTCGCCCGCCGGGATCGCTGCCTGGTACTTCTGGTCGAATGCATAGCCAAGCGACTTGCGGTTGCCGTTGATGTCCTTCTTGGCCTCGAAAATCTCGATCTTCGAGGCTCCCGGCGCGGTGATCGCCAGCACGCCGGCATTCATTGCGATTTTCAGATCCTGAAATTCGCCGACCTTGACGGTGAACGGCTGCTCGACAACGGCGAGATCAACCGTCGCAATCAAGACATAGTCATCGGCCGGCAGATCGAATTTGCTGTCGGGTCCGTAGGCATAGGTCACCTCGTCCCTGGTTCCATCGATCTTCTTTTTTGCCTTGAGCACCTTGAAGCCGATGCCTGAACCGTCCGCCTTGTCGCCGCCGGCAGCATAATAAGCATTGGCAACGACATGGCCGACACCGACAATCATGTTCTTTTCCACGGTCTTGCCGGCAGCCAGCGGAATCGTTTCGGTAGCCACCCCCTGGCCGATCGTGACCGTCACTTTCTCGTCGCCGGCCGGCAACACGGCTTTCGTGGTCCCATAGAAGGTGGCGGGCATGTCAGCACCCGGATAATCGATGACGATAGCCGCGCCATCGACGACATCTGCCCCCTCGCTCGGTCGCGGATGGATGATGAGCGTGCCGGCATTCAAGTTGAAGAGAGGCGCGTAGACTTGGCCCGCCTCGATCTTGACTTTCTGCTCGGTCTTGGCCTGGCCGTCGCTGGCCACGACGATATAGTCGCCCGGTTCCAGATTGGCCTTGTAGGCGCCGTATTCGGTGCTGACGTAGTCGCCGCGCGTACCGTCGGGTTTCGCCTTGTAGATCTCCCAGGCGTTGCCGTCAGTGACGGGATCGCCGCCCTCGGCAAGCACCGCTATCGGCAGGAAATTGAAGTCCGGTTTGGCCGGCTCGGGCGCGGGTGCCGGCGCAGGTGCCGGAGCCGGTTCAGGAGCCGGCGCTGGTGCTGCCACGGTCTCGGCAAGCGCCTCCTGCAGCGCCTTCTCGTCGGAGGCCTGGATGTATTTGCCGCCGGTGTTGTCGGCGAGGCAGGCGATCTGCTTGCCCTCGTCGGCGGTCAGGCCGAAGCCGACGACATCGGCGGTGAAGTCGACGCCGGATGCCTCGAGCTCCTTACCAAGCGCGCAGGGGTCACCGCCGCATGTTTCGAGCCCGTCGGTGATGAGCACGACCGTCGCCTTGTCCTCGGTGTATTTCAGCGCCTCGGCCGCCTGTTTGACCGCCGCCGTCAGCGGCGTCTTGCCGAGGAATTTCAGGCTGTCGGCGGCGGCCGAAATGGCGCTGCCCGAACCTGCCTGCGGCGGCACGATCAGCTGGATGTCGTCGCAGCTGCCCTTTTCACGGTGGCCATAGGCCATGAAGCCGATCTCGTCGTCGGTGGGGACCGATTGAAGCACGGTTCGAAGCGACTCGCGGGCGATTTCGAGCTTGGGCCTGCCGTCGATCTGCGCCCACATCGAGCCGGACGCATCGAGAATGATGATGACCTTGTTTGCGGCGAAGCCGAACGTCGTCATCGACAAAAGGAGGATCGCCGCAGCGACGCCCCGTGCAAGTCCCGCCATCGAAATCTCCTAAATCCGCCCCTGATCCGGGCGGCAAGCTATTTGACGCGGCGCCGGGACACAAGTCCGGGCGCCCGGTGCGCAGGGCTGCGGACCCAGCTTAACAAAAATCCTGACGACAGCCAGTTCGGCGGTGTCGGCAGCCTTTTACCCGGTAATAGGAATTTTTTCTTGACACCATGACCTCAGCTAAGGTACATATTTGGCTATGGTGCTGATTTGCGCCGGTGACCCGCCGCAATAGGCGGGTTTTTCGTTTGTTGCACCCGTCAGCCTACGCGCGGCGAAGGCTCCGAAAGAACCCATTAACCCGAATTCATGGCCTTGGCCCGATGCGCCGGGCCGAATGCCGAACTTTCAACGAAAACGAAAACCAGCTTAGTAAGTCGTGCGGCGTTCTTCCGAAGGCGGCCTGCCGAATTGCAGCCGGTAGCTCTGGGCGAAGTAGGAATGCGAGGTGAAGCCCGTCGCGATCGCCACGTCGAGGATCGGCATGTTGGTCTGGCGCAGCAGTTCGCGCGCCCGCTCCAGCCGCAATCGCATATAGTAACGGCCGGGCGTGACGCTGAGATGGCGCAGGAACAGGCGCTCGACCTGGCGCACCGAAAGGCCGGCGGATTTGGCCAGCTGTACCGCCGACAGCGGCTCGTCGAGGTGGTCGGCCATCAGTTCGACGATGCGCCTGAGCTTCTCCGACTTGCCGGTCAGGTCGCGTTCGGGTCCGACGCGCTGACGGTCGCCGGCCGAGCGGATGCGTTCGTGCTGGAACTGGTTGGCGACGCCATTGGCCAGGTTCGAGCCGAAATCGCCGCGCACGATCTCCAGCATCAGGTCGATCGAAGTGGTGCCGCCGGCACAGGTGTAGCGCTTGCGATCGATCTCGAAGACGTTGCCGGTGCAGTTGATGTCGGGGAATCGCTCGACGAAGCCGGCGCGGTTTTCCCAATGGATGGTGCAGCGATAGCCTTCGAGCTGGCCGGCCTCGGCCAGCAGGTAGGACCCGACCGACAGGGCACCCAGCGCATTGCCGCGCCGGCCCCAGCTTCGCAAAGCCGCCAGCACCTTGCTCTTGCCGGGGAATTCGGTCGTCAGCCCGACCGAGACGAAAAGGATATCGACCGGCGGCAGGTCGGCAACGGCGTAGTCGATCTTGAGCGGCAGGCCATTGGAAGCCATCACCGGATCGCCATCGGCCGACACCGTGGTCCAACCGTAGAAGTCGCGGCCAAGCAACCGGTTCGCCGACCGGAACGTATCGATCGCGGCAGCCAGCGAGAACATGGAGAACTTGTCTACCAG
>NZ_RZPI01000152.1:0-9422 GCF_003998715.1 Mesorhizobium sp. M7A.F.Ca.CA.002.15.2.1 | reverse complement strand
CGCCTCGACCTGCGGCAGCCGGCTATTCGAACTGCTCGACGCCGAGCTCGACATCGAGGACGCGCCCGGCGCCAAGGATCTCGTCGTCACCGATGGCGTGCTGCGCTTCCACAATGTCGGCTTCCGCTACGAGGGCGCGGGCGACCGGCCGACTCTGTCGGGCATCTCCTTCGAGGCGAGGTCCGGCGAGACCATCGGCATCGTCGGCCCGCCAGGCAGCGGCAAGTCGACCATCGCGCACCTGATCCCGCGCTTCTACGACGTCACCTCAGGCGCGATAACCATCGACGGCCAGGACATCCGCAAGGTGACGCTGCAATCGTTGCGCAAGGCCGTCGGCGTCGTGCAGCAGGACGCGTTCCTGTTCACCACCTCGATCGAGAACAACATCGCCTACGGCAATCCCTGGGCGCGCGAGACCCGCATCGGGCAGGCAGCCGAGTACGCCCAATTGCACAATTACATCATGGGCCTCCCAGCCGGTTACACCACAGTCGTCGGCGAGCGCGGCGCGTCGCTTTCCGGTGGCCAGCGGCAGCGCCTGACCATCGCCCGCAGCCTGATGCTGCGGCCGTCCGTGCTGGTCTTCGATGATTCCACCGCGGCCATCGACGCCGGCACCGAACAGCGTATCCGGGCAGCGATGAAACGCTTCGCCAGGGATCGCGTGACGCTCATCATCTCGCACCGGCTGAGTTCGCTGATGCATGCCGACCAGATCCTGTTCGTCGAGGGCGGCCGGATCGTCGAGCGCGGCACGCATGAGGAGTTGCTGGCGCTCGGTGGACGCTACCGCGCGCTCCATGACCTGCAGTTGCGGCCGGACGATGAGCGGCCCGTGGCGGGAGCCGCGTGATGCAGACACCGGCCGACGACGAGGAGGAAGACACCAGCGGGCCACCGACAAAGGCGGTCGTGGGCTCGCACCGCGACGACGAAGAGGTCTTCGGCAAAGCTTATGACCCTCGCATCGTGCGGCGTATCTGGAGCTTCGTGAGGCCGTATCAGAACCGGATTTTCATCTCAGTCGCCGCGGTGCTGGTGTTCACGCTGACCCAGCTGGCGATCCCGCTGGTCATCCGCTACGCCATCGACCACGGCATGACGGCTGGCAAGCTCGACCAATCGGTAATGATCGCCGCGATCAGCGCTTTCGCCGTGATCATCCTGATCAACTATGCTGCCAGCTATGTGCAGGAAAGCGTCGTCGGCAAGGTGGCCGAAAACGTGCTGTCGGACCTGCGCCGCGCCATGTTCAGCCATCTGCAACGGGTCTCGCTGAGCTTCATGGACAAGACCGAGGTCGGCCGGCTGATGTCGCGCCTGCAGGGCGACGTCAATTCGATGCAGGAATTCCTCGAAACATCGGTGATGTCGGTAGGCGACATCGTGCTGTTGTTCGGCATCGTCAGCGTGCTTTTGTGGCTCGATTTCCGACTGGGCCTGCTGACGCTGTCGACCATGCCGGTGCTGTTCATCGTGCGCCTTTTCTGGCTGCCGCGCGCCAAAGTCGCCTTCATGGCCGCGCACGAAACCAACTCGATCGCCAACGGCGCACTGGCCGAAGGCATCCATGGCGTGCGCACGGTGCAGAGCCTCGAGCGCCAGCACGTCAATTTCGACCTCTACGACGAAAAGGTGCTGGCCAACCTCAATGCCCATTTGAGGTCGGCGAAATACGCGCAGGTAATGGTGCCGATCGTCGACACGCTGACCGGCATCGCCATGGCAACTGTCATCGTCGTCGGCGGGTCGATGGTGCTCTCGCACAGCCTCGACATCGGCGTCATGGTGGCGTTCCTGTTCTACATCCAGCGCTTCTTCGACCCGATCCGCTCGCTGACCATGCAATACAGCGTCATGCAGCGCGCCATGGCTTCGGGCCAGCGCATCTCCGAAGTGCTCGACGTGCCGGTCGATGTCAGCGACAGGCAAGGTGCGGTGGCGCTGTCGCGCGATATGGACGGCTCGGTCGAGTTCAGGAACGTCACTTTCGGTTATAGGCCGAACCAGCCGGTGCTGAAGAACATCTCCTTCCGCGTCAACCCGGGCGAGACCGTAGCCCTTGTCGGCCCGACCGGATCGGGCAAATCCAGCTCGATGGCGCTGGTGCACCGCTTCTACGATGTCTGGTCGGGTGAGGTTCTGGTCGGCGGCCATGATGTGCGTGACCTCACCCAGGATTCGCTCGGCGATCAGGTGGCGATGGTGCTGCAGGAGCCGTTCCTGTTCTCCGGCTCGGTGCTGGAAAACATCCGCTACCACAAGACATCAGCCAGCCGCGAGGAGGTGGTCCGCGCCGCACAAGCCGTCGGCGCGCACGATTTCATCGAGAACCTGCCAGATGGCTACGATACCGAACTCGAGCAGCGCGGCGGCAATCTCTCGCTGGGCCAGCGCCAGCTGATCAGCTTCGCGCGCGCGCTGGTGGCGGATGCAAAGATCCTGGTGCTCGACGAAGCCACGGCCAGCATCGATTCCTACACCGAGATGCTGATCCAGAAGGCGCTGATCACGCTGCTGGAAGGCCGCACCGGGCTGGTCATCGCCCACCGTCTGGCCACTATCCGCGGCGCCGACCGCATCATCGTGCTGCAGAACGGCGAGATCGTCGAAAGCGGCAACCACGAACAGCTGATGGCAAGAAAAGGCCTCTACGCCCGCCTCTACAACATGAACTACGCCTCGTTCGACGACATTTCCGAAGGCGAGCTGGAACTGGACGCGGCAGTCGGCAAGGCGACGTGATTGGACCTGCAAACGACCGCAGGCGCCTAGGCCATTTCGGGGCGTTTTGAACCCTCGCGGATGGCCTTGTGCACGCCGCGTTGCAGATCCATGAATACAGGGCTTTCCATCACCTCTTCGCGGCGCGGGCGCTCGATATCCACGTTGAATGTCTGCGTGATACGTCCCGGGCCGATGCCCATGACGACGATGCGGTCCGACAGATAGACGGCCTCCTCCACATCATGGGTGACAAACAGGACGGTCAACCTGTGTTCCTCCCAGATCTGGGTCAGCAGTTCCTGCATCTGATGCCGGGTCAAGGCATCGAGCGCGCCGAAGGGCTCGTCCATCAACAGCATCTTGGGCCGGTAGGAAAGCGCGCGCGCAATGGCGACGCGTTGTTTCATGCCGCCCGAGAGTTCGGCTGGATAGCGGTCCGCACTACCAGACAGCTTGACGAGTTCGAGATGCTCCAGCGCGATCCTGCGGCAGGTCGGGCGATCGTAACCAGCGGCCTTGAGCGCAAACTCGATGTTCTGCCGCGCCGTCAGCCAGGGAAGCAGCGTGTAGGACTGAAAGACGACGCCACGGTCGAGTCCAGGCTGCAGGATCGGCGCGCCATCGATGCTGAGATCGCCCGCGTCGAAGTCCTGCAGTCCGGCCACGATCGACAGCAGCGTGCTCTTGCCGCAGCCCGACGTGCCGACCAGGGAGACAAACTCGTTGTCGGCAAGATCCAGGTTGATACCGCGCAGCACTTCCGTGCGCCGCTCGCCCGTGCCGAAGCTCTTGTGGAGACCGGCGATCCGCAATTTGGGGCTCATCGGCTGGACCTCATTGCGAGCGGCCCTCTTGCTTGAACAGCACCTTTTCCAGCGCCTTCATCACCTGGTCGGTGATGAGGCCGAGCAGGCCGAGCAGCAGGATGTAGCCGATGATGGTGTTGGTCTGGAAATAGCGCTGGGACACGGTGATGCGATAGCCGAGCCCCGAAGTGGCGGCGACGAGTTCGGCCAGCACCAGCCAGGTCCATGCCCAGCCCAAGCTGATGCGCAGCGTATCCCAGATGCCCGGCAAGGCGCTGGGCACGACGATGCGCGTCAGGATCTTGCGATCCGGCAGGCCTAGCGTGCGCCCAAGGCCGATGAAATCGGCTGGAACCCGTTTTACATTGTCCATGATCATCAGCACCTGCTGGAAGAACGTGCCGATGAAGATGATCAGGAATTTCTGCGAATCGCCGGTGCCAGCCCAAAGGATGGAGAGCGGCACGAAAGCGACGACCGGCATGTAGCGGATGAAATCCACCAGCGGCTCGATGGCCGCTTCCCAGGAACGGAAACTGCCAATCAGCACGCCGATCGGTATCGACAGGGCCGAGGCGATGAGGAAGCCGATGGAGATACGGTACATCGAGGCTTTGAGGTCCAGCCACAACGTGCCGTCGGCCGCGAGCTTGGCGATCTGCATAGCGACGCTGCCCGGCGATGGCAGGAAGATCGGCTTTACCAATCCCAGTCCGGTCGCCGCCCACCAGGCAAGGCCGAGCCCGACGAACACGGCCACCGCGATCACCAGGAAGCGCGACCTGGCGATGGGCACGCCGATGCCGGAGGATCGGCGACGCCTCGCCTGTTTCGTGGGACGAGCCGGATCCGTTTGAGCGGGACGCTCCCCGGGCATCTGCGTCACCACCGCGATCCGGCCTTGGTCATTCCGCCGCCTTGACGAACGACGGGTCGATCATCTGCTCCGGCGTCACATCGGCCTGCAGCAGCTTGGCGTTCTTGGCGGCGGCTTCGACATCGGCGAAGGTCTTGGTGGTGAAATCACCGGTCAGCGCCGCCTTGTTTTCGGCGAGTGAGTAGTAACGCACGCCGTCAAAGGCGGTGTTGAGGTCCTTGACGTCCGAACCGACAGCCTTGGCGATGATGGCGCGCCCACCGGGCGTATCGGCATTGTAGTCCTTGAGCGCTGCGTCCCAGCTTTTGATCATGGCCAGCACTTGGCCGGGCCGCGACTTGATCACCTCGTCACGCACCACCAGCACGTCGCTGATCAGGCCGGGATCCTCGCCGGCGGTGAACAGCAGCTTGAGGTCCTTGTTCTGCGCCATGGCGACGGTGAGGTACGGTTCATAGGTCACCGCGACCGGCACCTGGCCGGCGATCAAGGCGCTGCCGGCGTCGGACGCAGGCATCGGAACCGGCTTCACATCGTCGATCGACATGCCGTTCCTGGTGAGCGCGTATTTGAGCAGGATGTCGCTCGTCGTGCCTTCCTCGAAGGCCACCTGCTTGCCCTTGAGGTCCGCGATGGAGGTGACGTCCTTGCCAGCGATGATCGCGTCGGCGGTCATGGAGACGTCGAGCAGCAGCACGATCTTCACCGGCAGGCCGGCCGCAACCATGCCCATCGCCGTGTGGGTGGCGATGTTGGCGGCGTCGAGCTGGCCGCTTGCAAGTGCTGCATTGATGTCCTTGTCCTCGGCGAAGTTGACGATCTGGACGTCGCTCAGCCCGTTCGTCTTGAACAGGCCCTTGGCCTCGGCGACATGCCACTGGCCATAGCCGAGCCAGGGCTCGATGCCGATCTTGAACGCTCCTGCCTCGGGCGTGGTGGGAATGGCCGCATCGGCCGCGTAGGCCGCCGGGGCGGCGGCGAGCCCGATGGCGGCGGCCATCACGAGCGCGCGAAATTGTCCTGTTAGGTTACGCATCATCCTTGTTCCCCTTGATGATCGGACCGCTTTTTCTGACTGAGGTAGCCGGTCCGGTGAGACTGCGGGTTTCTGCTCTTGCGGCACTGTGCCTCGGCGTCTTACCTGCCACTTCATGGTGAAGTGCGCGGATATTTCAGCGTCAGCGGGAGCGGATGTCAAGGCTAAAATACATACATGCATATACAAGTTGGAAAGACTCAATTTTTACGCGCTCCGGGATCGATCCGGTCTAGAAAATCGGTCACCCGATCGGTTCCGGCAACAGGTTCGCTGCCGACCATGACCGCCACCGAAAAGGCAATAAGGGAAGAAACCGGCGTGTGGCTGCGTGCGCCGGCGCGCAGGTTCATGACCAGCGTCGGCGACAGGAAGAGACCGGCCCGGAGCACCGCGCGCCAATCGGCCGGCAGCATGCCGCGCCGTTTGAGCTCAAGCAGCAATGGCCGCCACAGCGCTGTGGCCTTGACCTCCAGCAGGTCGCGGCGGACCGGGCTCAGGTCCCAGTCCGTGTCGACATGGAGCAGGTTTCCGTCCAGCCGCGCATGGGCGCGAAAAGCCTCGGTCGCGGTCGCCGGATCATAGAGCCAGAACGGGTGGGCGAAGATGTTGTGGAACGTCGCCTTCACCTCCGCCAGCAGCGTCGGGATATGCGAGCCTGCAAAGGCAGGATCGAAGAAGGACAGCTCCGCCCTCCCCGCCTTCGCCGTGTACCAGACATTGGCGTTGTGGGCGTCGCCATGCGCGACCACGCCGCCTGCATCGGCAAGCCGGTCCGGCCGCAAGCGCACTGCGGCGGCATCGAAAAGCTCACCGACGCTGTCGGTGTACTGCTCGCCATTGATGACGAATTTCAGCCGGGAAAACCGATCCCAATCCAGCTCGGCACCGGGAAAGACGAACGGCTTGCCGACATAGAAATCGGCCAGCCGGCCGCCTGGCGACAAGCGTGTCTCGGCATCGATCAGCCGCTCATGAAACAGCCTGTGGATCGGTTCCGCCGCCACCTCCTCGACGGTTACCGGATGCAGCGTTTCGAGATAGACCTTGAGCAGCCTGGCCGACAGGTCGCGCTCGGCAAGAACGGCTTCTCGCCGTTTGCCGGCATCGTCCTGCGCATCCAGCGCGAACAGCACATCCGAAAACCTCGGATCCGTGCGCCGCCGATAGACAAGGATCTGCTCGCCCGGTTGGGCCGACATATGCACGGGTTGATCAACCGGCAGGCCGGCGCGCGACAGAATCTCGGCGCGGTAATACTCGCCCGTCATCGCCTCTTCCCGCTCCTCCTGATGGAACTTGAAGAAGTAGGCCTTGCCGTCGTCCTCGAAGAAGCCGTTCAACGAATTGAGGCTGTATTTATCGAAGTTGATGCGGACATTGCGGGGGCGCATCGCGAACAGGTCGCCCAGCAATGCCGCCAGCGCGCTTTGTGCTTCGGCAACATCATGCTGCGCGAGTGCCCGGATCCGCGCCGTGCGGCTCGGTGCCGGCGTCATCTGTCGCTCTTGCATTCGACCTGCTTCCGTCAGCTGCTTTTTGAAGGGGAATAGCGGCTGCCGAGCGAGTAGCGGCTGCCGGCATAAGTCAGCTTGCTGATCGTCGCCACCACCGCGCCCGTCCATGTCCGGCGGTGCAGGAAAAGGCAGCAGGCGCCGACATCGATGCCCAGATGCCGCGCCGTCTCGGCATCCGCCGGGATGGCGGAAATGATATGCTCGACCTCGGTCACCGGGGTTTTCTGCATGAGGTAGTCATAGGTCGCCGTCTTCGAAAAATCCTGCTTGTCATAGTCGGGGATAAGGCTCGGATTGACGAAGCGCTCTTCGAGTTGCACCGGCAGATCGTTCTCGAAATTGACGACGACGGAATGATAGATCGAGACGCGCTTTGGAAATTCGAACGACAGCGCCAGCTCTTTTGTCGGCATGATGGTTTCGAGGACGAGGACTTCGGAACGATGTCTGTTGCCGCGCTCGACGATCTCGGCTGCGATGTTGTTGATCTCGATCAGCGTCGACTGTGGCCGCGGTGGCGCGATGAAGGTTCCCACACCTTGCAGGCGGATCAGAAACCCGGCCGAGGTCAATTCTCTGAGCGCCCGGTGAACCGTCATCCGCGAGACGCCGAGTGAAGCGACCAACTCATTCTCGGACGGCAGCTTGCGATCTTTGCCCCACCGGCCCGTTCCGATGTTTGCCAGGATGTAGTCCTTCACCTTCTCGTAAAGAGGGCTGGCGGTGTCGGGCAAAGTGATCATTTCAAAAGTCCTTTCCGGCGATTCATCGGAAATCACGACTCGACAGGTTGCCGCATGCGGATGATTGTTTTCAAGCCGTCGCTGCGCCCCGCCAACAGCCGCTCATAGGCAGCCGGAATGTCATCCAGGCCGATCTCCTGGTCGATCAGCGCCAGCAGCGGTTCGCTCAATTCACCCAGCATCCGCACGGCCTCGGGCAGTTCGTCGGCAAAGGCATGGCATCCCAGCAACCCGATTTCGCGTTCGACCAGCGTATTGGGATCAATGTCGAGGCGGCCGTGGAAGATGCCGACCATGGCGATCGTACCGCCGGGATCGAGAACGCCGAGCAGCTGATTGAGCGCCGCGACGCTGCCGGTCGCCTCGATGGCCGCGAGCAGCGGGGCATTGGCAGTTGCGGCGGCAACGGCGTCCCGGCTCAGATCGACGATCCGGGCACCCGTCACCCGCGCCACCCGGGCGCAGCGGCTCTGGTTGCGGTCGGCGATCAGCACGGTGCCGGCGAAGGTCCGCGACAACAGCAGGGCGGCAAGACCGCCGATCGGCCCGCAGCCGACGACCAGCACGAAGCCTGTCGTTTTCGGCAGGCGCCGCACCGCGTGCAGCGCCACCGCCAGCGGCTCGGCCATTGCCGCGACCCGCTCGTCGAGCCCGGCATCGATGATATGCAAAAGCCGTGCGGGCAGCACGGCCTGTTCGGCAAATCCGCCGTCGCAGATTTCTCCGACGAAGCCCAGTGACGCGCAGAGATGACGCCTGCCGGCTTGGCATTGCGCGCAGTCTCCGCACCAGAAGCGGGAATCGGCGACAACCCTGTCACCGATAGCGAAGGCGTCGACGCCCGCGCCGGTGGCGGTCACCGTGCCGGTGAGTTCATGGCCGGCCGTCGAAGGCGACCGGCTTATCCACTGTCCCGTGCGGAAATTATGCAGGTCCGAACCGCAGATGCCGGCGGCATCGACCCTGAGCTTCACCCAGCCTGCATCCGGCGCGCCCGGCGTCGCGATGTCCTCGACGCGCAGATCGCCGGGCCCGTAAAGTCGTGCCGCCTTCATCTCGATCGGTTCCGCTCAGCCGGCAAGATAGCGGTCGCGGATCTCCGAGACCGCGTTCTCATGCGAGCTGAAGCCCTCGTAGCGGGCGAGCCTGCGGGCGTGCAGAGCGAGTTCCGGATAGGCCACCGAGGTGACATAGCCGACCGACGAGCGCTTGACGAAATCCGTCACCGAAAGCGGCCCGTAGGTCCGCGCCCAACGGCTGGTCGGCAGCACCGCATTGGGTCCAAGCACGAAATTGGCCAGCGTCACCGGCGTGTGCGGCCCCATCAGGATTTCAGCCGCCTCCGTGATGCGCCCGAGATGCGCGAACGGCTCCTTCGACAGGATCTCGAGATGTTCGGGCGCATAGTCGTTGATGAAGCGGTAGCTGTCTTCCAGCGACGCGGTCAGCACGATGCCACCGCGCTTGCCGGTCAGCACCGCGCGTGAAAACTCGACACGCTGCTCGGTCATCCGCGACCAATGCTCCGGGATTGCAGCCAATGCGGCTTCGGCGACCTTGCGGCTGTGCGTCACCAGATAGGCCGAGGAATCCGGCCCGTGCTCGGCTTCGATCAACAGGTCGAGCGCGGCAAGCCCGCCGTCGACGCTGTCATCGGCAAAGATGATCGCTTCGGACGGCCCGGCCGGAAGGCCTGTGTTGATGACCGAAGAC
>NZ_RZPI01000151.1:0-9515 GCF_003998715.1 Mesorhizobium sp. M7A.F.Ca.CA.002.15.2.1 | reverse complement strand
CCTCAGCCGCCATCAACCGGTTTCCTTCCCTCGATCACAGTCTCCGTGAAAGCCTGGGCGGCAACAAGGCCGATTTGCCTGGTGTAGTCGGCTGCGTTGGCAGCCGGGATGCCAAGCCGGAACACGCCGTCGGCGGTCGGTCCGCCGACGATCTTCAGCCCGTTGCTGCCGAGGAAGGCGGAAATGTCCGACATCTTCGCATCCGGCTTGAACTTGACCAGGGCGTACGGCATTTTCGCCAGATCGTCTTGCGCGCCGGCAATCTCGAAATCATTGCCCTTTCCGCCGGGTTCGACAAACGACTGCACCATGACCAGCGCCAGCAGAACCGCGGCTGCCGCCCAGGCGACGCCGACCGGCACCGCCATAAAGCGGCCCCAGGCCTGCGCCAGCCAGGACGATCCTGCCGGCTTGCGCGCAGGCCCGGCCTCGGCGTCGAGTGCCTTGGCAAAGCGGCTGAGCGCATCGGCCGGCGGCCGGATTGCTTCGTTGGCGGCCGTGGCGCCGGAGAATTCGGCTTCAGCTTCGCCAAGGGCGGCAAGTGCGGCCGGATCGCTGGCCAGCCATTCCTCGACCGCTTCCAGGTCGGAACCTTCCAGCGAGCCGTTCAGGTAGAACGGCAGCAGCGTTTCCATTTCGTCGCGGCGCGACATCTTTTCAGCGGCGCTCATGGCCACCCCCTGTCGTAACCGGCGGCCTTGAGAGCCTCGCCGAGTTTCTTGCGGGCGTAGAACATCCGGGTCTTGACGGTGGCGACCGGAATGTCGAGCACCTCGCTGATCTCGCTCACCGACTGCCCGTGATAATAGGCAAGATCGATGACGACGCGATGCTCTTCCGGCAAGGCGTCGACGAAGCGCCGCAGGGCGGCCGCCTTGTCTTCCTTCATGGTGACGACTTCCGGCGTGTCGGCGCCGTCGGGCACCGCGGCGGCGGCCTCGTCGTCGATCCAGTCTTCCTTCTTCTTGCGCAGAAAGGACAGCGCCTTGAAACGGGCAATGCCGAGCAGCCATGTCGAGACTTCGGAACGCCCTTCGAAGCCGGGCGCCTGGCGCCACAACTCGAGGAAGACTTCGTTGGCGATATCGTCGGCCATCATTTCCGATCCCGTCTGGCGCGCCACGAAGCGGTAGACCCGCGCGTGGTGACGCATGAACAGGAGCCGCACGGCGGCTCGGTCGCCCTTCGCGACCCGGTCGACAAGCGCGCGATCGGTCTCCGTCGCTGCCGTCATGGCCGGTCGAGCCGCCTGGCTCCTGTCTGCTCTGTCGCTGATCGGCCCAAAAAGGTTCATCCTCCGCCAAGGAATTTTGCGGAGGCTAACCGAAGAGCGCGGAGGTTGCCAGAGGTGCGCCTCTTCCTTCTCCCACAAGGGCAGAAGGGAAGAGCTTCGCGGACCGCTTCTCACTCCAAGAAAGACTTCGCCTTCATCGTCGCGGGCACGGGAACGCCCAGTCGGCTCAGCACCGTCGGCGCCAGCTGCAGCTGGTCGAGTAGTGTGTCCGCATCCGGCCCTTTGCCTTGTCCAAAATAATACAGCGCGAAATCCTGCATCTCGTCGTCATGGCCGCCGTGATGGCCACGATCGGTCTGGCCGTGATCGGCGGTGACGATCACCTCATAGCCGGCTTCGATCCAGCGTGGCAGGAAGGCGGCCAGCATGCCGTCCATCGCATAGACGGCATGGTCCATCTCGTGGCAGTCGTGGCCGAAGCGGTGTCCCATCGAATCCAGCGTGCAGGTGTGCAGGATGCCGTAGTCGATGCCATGGCGTTTCGTCAGCATGGTCAGCGTCGCGAACAGGTCGACATCGCTCGGCGTCATCTGGTTGCGGAGATTGTAACCGGTCATGGTGTGGAAGCGGCCATGCGTGATCGGCCCGCCTGGCTCGTCGAATTCCATGCCCTCCACCAGGTCGAACGGGTAGGCGCGGAAGAATTCCGACCAGTAGGAATGGGTCACCGCCCCCGTCTTGCCGCCTGCCTTGCTGACCTCGGAGAAGATATCGGGCTGCTCGACGCGGAAACGGTTCTCATTGGAGAGAATCCCGTGCACCTGCGGCGAAACCCCGGTGTGGATCGAGGCATAGCAGCAGGCCGAGGTCGACGGCAGCACCGAGCGCATCTTCCAGACCTGCGCCTCGCCCGATTGCACCCAGCCTTCGAGATTGCCCATCAGCCGGCGCCAGTTCCGGTAAGGCACGCCATCGAGGATGATCAGCAGAAGCTTGGATTTGAGCGCCACGGGCTGCTCCATGCGGTTGGCGGTTGAAACGGGAACGCCGTGTGCCGTCCCGGGCACACGGCGTTCTGATAGATGAAATCGGACGATCAGGGTCCGCTCAAGCGTTGAGCCAGCACTCGGCAAGCGCGTAGCCGTCCATCATTTCGCCGATAGGGCTCTTGGCATAGCCGCCGATCTTGTTGGTGGCGGCCGCGTCGATGAACTGGTTGAAGAAGGGCACGATCAGCCCGCCTTCGTCACGCATCATCACTGCCATATCGTGGTAGATCGCCTGGCGCTTGGCCTGGTCGAGCTCGCCGCGCGCGGTAAACAGCATCTTGTCGAATTCCGGCCGCTTGAAGCGCGTGTCGTTCCAGTCGGCGGTCGAGACATAGCCGGTGGAATACATCTGGTCCTGCGTGGCGCGTCCGCCCCAGTAGGAGAGCGAGAAAGGCTGCTTGTTCCAGACCTCCGACCAGTAGCCGTCGCCGGGTTCGCGCTTGATCTCGATCTTGATGCCGGCTTTGGCGCAGGACTGCTGATAGAGCTGTGCGGCATCGACGGCGCCCGGGAAGGCGACGTCCGAGGTGCGCAGCACGATCGAGCCGCTGTGGCCTGATTTCTTGTAGGCTGCCGCCGCCTTGTCCGGATCGAACTTGCGCTGTTCGATATCGGCGGAAAACAGCGGATAGGCCTCGTTGATCGGGAAGTCGTTACCCACCGAGCCATAGCCGCGCAGGATCTTTTCCAGCATCTCGTCGCGGTCCATGGCTAGCTTCAGCGCCATGCGCAGATCGTTGCTGTCGAAAGGTGCGGTGTCGCAGAACATGTTGAACGGATAGTAGCCCTTGCCCGAGACGTTCTCGATGGAAACGCCCGCGATGCGCTTGACCAGATCGACGACCTTGGGTTCGACGCGGTTGATCATGTGCACCTGGCCGCCTTGCAAGGCTGCAAGCCGTGCGGTCGCATCATTGATGACGATGATCTCGACCTGGTCGGCATGGCCGGCCTTGTCGCCAAGCCAGTAATTGGCGAAACGCTCGCCGCCATGGCGCACGCCTGGCTGGTTGACGCTAACCTTGTAGGGTCCGGCGCTGATGCCGGCATTCGGATCGTCCTTGCCGCCATTCGGCTGGATGACGAGATGGTAGTCGGCCATCAGATAGGGGAAGTCGGCATCGGCGTCGCCGAGCGTGACGATGACTTCCTTGCCGCTCGCCTTGACGCCCTTGATGTTCTTGAGGATGCCGAGTGCTCCGGACTTGGACTTCTCGTCCGCATGGCGCTCGATGGTGGCGGCAACGTCCTCCGCGCCGACCGTCTTGCCATTGTGGAACTCGATGCCATCGCGGATCTTGATCGTCCATGTCTTGGCGTCGGCTGAGGCGCCAATCTCTTCGGCAATCAGGTTGACCAGCTTGTTGTCCGGTGTGAGGCGCACAAGATACTCGCCCCAAAGCTTGCCAAAGCTGAAGGTTACCTGGCTGAGATTCAGCGCCGGATCGAGGCTGTTGGTGGATTCCCCGCCCTGCAGGCCAGCCTTGATGATACCGCCCTTCACCGCCGTCTGGGCAAATGCCTTGCCGGCCAGCGCCGGCATCATGGCCGCCGATACGCCGAGCGCGGCGGCGCGCCCAAGAAAGGCACGGCGCGATATCCGGCCGTGACCGGCGAGTTCGGCGAGATAATCGAGTTCAGTTTTCATGTCCTACCCCTGTTTAAAAGTCGTGCGAGCGGCGCTCGTCCCGAAGGACGTGTGGCGCTCTAGTGTTGCATCCGGATGACGGTCGCTGACGCCCCTATGTGGCAGCTTGGTCTGACACAATTTCCAGGGGAAGCGCCTGCCTTTTTCTTCCGGCAGTATTGGTTCCCAGTTTTCCCGGAATTGCTTTAGTTCCCCGCGCTGGCCATGCGCCGTCCCTTGATTGCCTTTTCCAGCCAGCCGATTTCCATCTCTGGAACCGAGGAGAGCAGCAGGTCGGTGTAGGCGTCGAAGGGCGGGCTCAGCACCTTGCCCTTGGGGCCGTAACGCACCACCTCGCCGCGATACATAACCGCGATTGAATCGGCGATCGACTTCACCGTGGCAAGGTCATGCGTGATGAACAGATAGGCGACGTTCTCTTCCTTCTGCAGCTCCAGCAGCAGCTCGAGGATGCCGTGTGCCACCAGCGGATCGAGCGCCGAGGTCACCTCGTCGCAGATGATCAGCTTCGGCTTGGCGGCAAGCGACCGGGCGATGCAGACACGCTGTTTCTGGCCGCCGGAAAGCTCGGCCGGGTAGCGGTCGGAAAATCCCTTGCCCATCTCGATCTTGTCGAGCAGTTCGGCAACGCGTCTGTCGCGCTCACGGCCGCGCATGCCGAAATAAAACTCCAGCGGCCGGCCGATGATGGTGCCGACGGTCTGACGCGGGTTCATCGCCACATCGGCCATCTGGTAGATCATCTGCAACTGGCGCAGATCCTCCTTCGGCCGGTCGGCCAGCCTGTTGGCCAGCGCGCGTCCGTCGAAGGTGACGGTACCCTGTTCGGGTGGCAAAAGTCCCGTGATGGCGCGCGCCAGCGTCGACTTGCCGGAGCCGGACTCGCCGACCACGGCCAGCGTCTGGCCCGGATAGATGTCGACGGATACGTCCTTCAGCACCTTGATATGGCTGCGGCCATAGGCGGCGGTGACGTTCTTCACCGACAGGAACGGCGACGTGCCGGGCTTCTGCTCCTGGTGTTCGATCTCATGCACCGAGACCAGCGCGTTGGTGTATTCCTGGCGCGGCTCCTTGATGATCTGCCTTGTGCCGCCCCATTCGACCAGCCTTCCATGGCGCAGCACCATGATCTCGTCGGAGACCTGGGCGACGACGGCAAGGTCGTGCGTGATGTAGAGCGCAGCGACATGGGTGTCGCGGATGGCGTCCTTGATCGCCGCCAGCACGTCGATCTGCGTCGTCACGTCGAGCGCCGTGGTCGGCTCGTCGAAGACGATCAGGTCCGGCTCGGAGCACAGGGCCATCGCCGTCATCACACGCTGCAACTGGCCGCCCGAAACCTGGTGCGGAAAACGCTCGCCGATGGTTTCAGGGTTCGGCAGGCTGAGCTTCTTGAACAGCGCAACCGCGCGCTTCTCGGCCTCGGCGCGTGTCGCGGTGCCGTGCAGCAGGGTGGCTTCCACCACCTGGTCCATCAGTCTGTGCGCCGGGTTGAAGGCCGCTGCCGCCGACTGCGCGACATAGCAGACCTCGCGGCCGCGTAATTTGCGGAAGCCGTCCTTGCCGCCCTTGAGGATGTCGCGGCCGTTCAGGATCACCTCGCCGCCTGTGATGCGCACGCCGCCGCGGCCGTAGCCCATAGACGACAGGCCGATAGTCGACTTGCCGGCGCCGGATTCGCCGATCAGGCCGAGCACCTTGCCCTTCTCGAGCGTCAGTGAGACATCGTGCACCAGCACGATGTCCTTCGGCGGTTCGCCGGGCGGGAAGACGGTAGCCTCGATGCGCAGATTGCGGATGTCGAGCAGCAGGCCTGACTTCGGTTGCCCGAGCTTCGCTTTGGTGTCGGCCATCACCCGCGTCCTCCCTTGAGGCTTGTCGTCCGGTTGAGCACCCAGTCGGCAACCAGGTTGACGGAAATCGCCAGCAGCGCGATCGCCCCCGCTGGGATGAGTGCGGCCGCGATGCCGAACACGATGCCGTCTTTGTTTTCCTTGACCATGCCGCCCCAGTCGGCGTCCGGTGGCTGCACGCCAAGGCCGAGGAACGACAGCGTCGACAGGAACAGCACCGCGTAGATGAAGCGCAGACCGAGTTCGGAAACCAGCGGCGACAATGCGTTGGGGAGGATCTCGCGGAAGATGATCCAGCCGCTGCCTTCACCGCGCAGTTTCGCCGCTTCGACATAGTCCATGACGTTGATGTCGACGGCGACCGCGCGCGACAGGCGATAGACGCGGGTCGAATCCAGAATGCCCATCACCAGGATCAGCGTCACCAGATTGGTCGGCAGCACCGACAGCACGACGAGACCCATGATCAGTGTCGGGATCGACATCAAGAGATCGACGAGGCGCGACAGCAGCGTGTCGAACCAGCCGCCGAAGACGGCCGCCGAGAAGCCGAGAATGGCGCCGAGCGAGAACGACAGCGCGGTGGCCAGCACCGCGATGAACAAAGTGATGCGGGCGCCGTAGATCATGCGCGAAAGCAGGTCTCGGCCGAGATTGTCGGTGCCCAGCAAATGGGCAGCCGACATCGGTTCCCAGACGTCGCCGACGATTTCGCCATTGCCGTGCGGCGCGATCCAGGGGGCGAAGACCGCCGCAAGCACGAACAATGCCGTCAGCACGATGCCGATCAGCGCGGGGATGGGGATGCGTTTGATATCGAGCATATCCGCCCCCTATTTCGGATGTCTGAGACGCGGATTGGCGACGATCGCCGCTATGTCCGCAATGATGTTCAGGCTGATATAGACGGCGGCGAAGATCAGGCCGACCGCCTGCACCACCGGCACGTCTCGCTTGGTGACGTGGTCGACCAGATACTGTCCCATGCCCGGATAGACGAAGATCACCTCGACCACGACGACGCCGACGATCAAGTAGGCGAGGTTGAGCATGACGACATTGATGATCGGCGCGATGGCATTGGGGAAGGCGTGCTTGCGGATGACGTTGAAGGCCGACAGGCCCTTCAGTTCCGCCGTCTCGACATAGGCCGACTGCATGACATTGAGGATCGCCGCGCGTGTCATGCGCATCATGTGGGCGAGCACGACCAGCGTCAGCGCCGTCGCCGGCAAGGCGATCGCCTGCATCCGTTCGCCAAAAGGCATGCCGTCATAGACGGTCGAAATGCCGGGGAATATCTGCCATTTCACGGCGAAGAAATAGACCAGCACATAGCCGATGAAGAATTCGGGAAACGAGGTCGAGGCCAGCGCCAGCCCGGAGATCAGCTTGTCGACCCAGCCATTGCGGTAGCGCACCGCGATCAGGCCGAGGATGATCGCCAGCGGCACGGCGACGATCGCCGCCCAGAAGGCGAGGAACAGCGTGTTCCACAGCCGTCCCTTGATCGACGTGGCGATGTCCTGCCCGCTCGACATGGCCGTGCCGAGATCGCCGGTCAGCACGCCGCCCAGCCAATGAAAATACCTGAGATAGGCTGGCTGGTTGAGTCCGAGCTGCTCGCGCAGATTGGCAAGCGACTCCGGCGTCGCCGACTGTCCGAGAATGGCTTGCGCGACGTCGCCGGGCAGGATCTGGGTGCCGGCGAAGATCAGGACCGAAACGGCCAACAAGAGCAGAATGCCCAGCGCAACGCGCTGGGCCACCAGTTTCAAGATGGGTGAGGACATATCCGCAAGGCCAAGCTCAGGCTTCGAGCCAGCACTTCGCCAGCGCGTAGCCGTTCATCAGCTCCTGATGCGGATCGTCGACCCAGCCGCCGACCTTGGCGCCGGTAGCGTCGATGAACTGGTTGAACATCGGCAGGATCAGGCCGCCCTCGTCTCGTACCAGGACAGCCATGTCATGATACATCTGCTTGCGCTTGGTCTCGTCGAGCTCGGCGCGCGCCGCCAGCACCATCTTGTCGAAGTCAGGACGCTTGAAACGCGTGTCGTTCCAGTCGGCGGTCGACAGATAAGCGGTGGAGTACATCTGGTCCTGGGTCGAGCGGCCGCCCCAGTAGGACGCGCAGAAGGGCTGCTTGTTCCAGACCTCGTTCCAATAGCCGTCGCCGGGCTCACGCTTCAGCTCGATCTGAATGCCGGCCTTGGCCGCGCTCTGCTGGAACAACTGCGATGCATCGACGGCGCCCGGGAAAGCGACGTCCGAGGTCCGCAGCAGGACGGCGCCGTCGTGGCCGGACTTCTTGAAGTGGAACTTGGCCTTGTCGGGATCGTACTTGCGCTGCTCGATCTCGGTAAACAGCGGATAGGACGCATTGATCGGGAAGTCGTTGCCGAGCGAACCGTAGCCGCGCAGGATCTTGTCCAGCATTTCCTCGCGGTCGATGGCCAGCTTCAGTGCCATGCGCAAATCGGCGTTGTCGAACGGCGCCGTGTTGCAATGCATGATGAACACGTAGTGGCCAGGACCCGCGTGGTTGCGGATGGTGACGCCCGGCAGGCGCTTGATCAGGTCGACGATCTTCGGCTCGACGCGGTTGATCACGTTGACCTGGCCGCCCTGCAGGGCGGCCGTGCGCGCTGTCGCATCGTTGATGACGATGATCTCGATCTGGTCGGCATGGCCCATCTTGTCGCCCTGCCAGTAATTGGCGAAACGCTCGCCGCCATGGCGCACACCGGGCTCATTGGTCGTGACCTTGTAAGGACCGGCCGAGATGCCTGCGTCAGCCTTGTCCTTGCCGCCATTTGGTTGGACGATCAGGTGATAGTCGCTGAGCAAATAGGGCAGATCGGCATTGGCCTCCTTCAGCGTCAGCACGACTTCCTTGCCGCTGGCCTTGATGGTCTCGATACCTTTCATGTAGCCGAGCGCGCCGGATTTCGACTTCTCGTCGGAATGGCGCTCAAGTGTGGCGGCCACGTCCTCGGCGGTCACTGTCTTGCCGTTGTGGAATTCGACGCCGTCGCGGATCTTCAGCGTCCACACCTTGGCGTCGTCCGACGAGCCGATCTCCTCGGCGATGCGGTTCTCGAGCTTGCCTTCCGGCGAAAGCTCGACAATCAATTCGCCCCACATCTTGCCGAAGGCGAACGGCACCTGAGTCATGAACAGTGCCGGATCAAGGCTGTTGGTGGATTCGCCGCCGACAAGTCCGGCCTTCAGTGTGCCGCCCTTGACCGGGCCTGCCGCGCGTGCAGCGCTTGAAAGCAGCGAGGTGGCGAAGGGCGCGGAGATACCGAGCGCCGCCGCCCGGCCGAGAAAATCACGACGGCTCAGTTTGCCCGACGCGACACGCCGGCTAAGAAATTCCAGTTCGTTCGACATTTTGAGTTCCTCACTCTGTTGGTTCGACTCTGCGGTCGTTTTTCTTGTTTCTTGTGAGGAGAATAATGACCGCAAGGGAAAGCGGTAAGCAAGACCGAATGCGACATGCCGTGGCGTAAATCGTACGTCGCAATTGGACCAATGAAATCGGCATTCAAAGAAACGCGCGCGGCACCTTCTCCTCGAAATTGCGCTCGAAGACGAGGGTTTCGTCCTCATAGGCCTCGATTCTGGCGCTGACGCTGAAGTTTTGCCCGTCCGATCGCATTTCGGCTGTCGTTTCGGTGCGTACTGACCATCCGTTTCGCGACAGGGTCTGCGTCCAGTGCGTC